>CAZCQC010000192.1:0-14220 GCA_964500155.1 uncultured Rikenellaceae bacterium
GCTCATATCACAGGATATTTAATCCCATAGACGATAATGGAGGAATTATATTTTAAAATTAAAGGGAATTTTAAAGATAGATTAGAATCAGAGGATTAAAATGATATTATCAATTCAATAGATATACTGGTAATTATATTGAACCGCCTCCGGGGTTCGACTAAAAGTAAGGACCGATTTGTTAGTATGAGGCTGTATCAAAAGTCCACCACCTCCCCCCGCCAGCTGGCGGGGTACTCCTCCTTAGTGAGGAGGAGAAAGTTAATCCATTGTTAATCTTCACTTTCCCTTCAATTGCAAAGGAGGGGTGTCCGCCGGCTGGCGGACGGGGTGGTTAAAACCACTTTTGAGACAGCCCGTTTCCTTTTCTAGCTACCAACAGCGAACTTCAGTGCTGCCCTTGCCAGTATCCTGGTTGAATCAAGTACCGGTAGCGACGATTCCCAGGGCAGGACTATCAGAGGAATTTCGGTGCATCCAAGAACAACTGAATCACATCCTTCTGATCTTAATTCCTCAATGACCTGTAAAAAAAATCCTTTGGATTCCTCATTAATGATCCCATATACCAGTTCGCTGAAAATGATATTATTTATCTTAAATCTTTTTTCTTCATCTGGTACACAAAAACTGATGTTTCTCTCTGATAGTACTTCAGGATAGACCGGACCTTCCATTAAAAATTTTGTACCAAGAATTCCCAATTTCCTGTAGCTATTCAGCTTAGCAACTTTTGCTACCTCTTTCCCGATATGCAACCATGGAAGAGGCGACCTTTCGACAATAAATGAAAATGCCTGATGTATCGTATTATCCGGACTAATTAAGAAGTCAGAACCTGCTTTGTACAACTTCTCAGAAGAAGACAACATAAGTCCGGCTACTCCTTTCCAGTCACCCCCTATTATGAATTTCATATATTCACTCAGAGGGTGATTATGAAGACTAATCTCTGGATGAGAATGTTCTCCCATGTAATGAGATCCTTCATTACAGATTGTCTGGTAGCATAAGGCCGCTCCCTCGTAACTGCAGGCTACTATTCCTATGTGTTTGACCATGATTTTTGTTTTGCAAGTTATGCAGGTTTTGCAGGTTATCCAAAAGTTCTGACTCGCAAGACTTGCATGACTGGCAAGACTTGCATAACCTTAAAAATCCTTACATTTATGCACTTTTGTTTAGAAAATGCAAACTCAGGTCATCATCACCCAGATAATAATTCTTGCAGTTGTGGTTCTAATCGGGGCTATTGCTGCAAAATTCAGAGTTCTGACAATCGACTCGAAGGATATGCTTTCGAAGGTGATATTTAATATTTCCCTTCCCCTGATGCTCTTTACTAATTTCTTCAGGCTTGAGGCTACACCGCGGTTGATAGCAAACAGTATTACTATCCTGGCAATTTCAGGTTTTGTTATCTTCTTTCTGCTGTTTATCGGTTGGCTCATTGTTAAAATATTCCGGCTGCAGGGCTCCGAAGCAGCGGTTTTCAAAGTTCATTCAATGTTCGGGAATACAATCTTTCTGGGATTTCCGCTCATAACTGCCCTTTATGGTGTGGAAGGCTTACTTTATGCCAGCATGTTCCAGCTTGTCTCCACAATAATCATGTGGACAGCTGGAGTTATAATTCTAAGCAAGGGCAATGGTGCTTCATGGAAGAAGAGTCTGCGCCAGGTGATTAACCCTAACACGGTTGCCACTCTGACAGGACTTATCTGCTTCACCCTGTCGGTCAGGCTTCCGGATATCCTGCTTAAGCCCATGACAGAGCTTGGCTCATCAAATACATGGCTTTCGATGTTGTATATCGGAGCCATGTTAGTATTATCAAATGTCGGCGGGTTGTTAAAAAAGAAGAATCTTTACCTGGTCAGCTTCAGCAGGCTGGTTCTTGGTCCGTCCCTCCTTATCGTGATATTTTATCTTATCGCCACAATGACAGGCCTTGCTCCTGAAAAACTTGTCACATCGGTGATAATTCTCGAAGCCTCTATGCCATGCATGGTCACTGTGGTAATCATGGCAAAGGAATTCGGATCGGACGACAGACTCGCAACAGGAAATGTGTTTGTTTCTACGATCATAAGTATTCTTACACTTCCGCTGGTAGTGATGGCATTGGAAAAACTGATGTGATGTTATACGGAACCATTAACATTGTCTCACTTTCATGAGATCGTTTATATTTTCAATCCTGATTTTTATACCGGGAATCATATTCTCCCAGATTTCCGGAATTGTCATGGATAAAAGTTCGGGCTATCCCTTACAATATGCTACTGTCCTGGTTGAAAATACGGATATCGGTACCACATCTGACAATGAAGGAAAATTTAAAGTGAAAGAAGACATTTTTAACCAAACTCTTGTCATTTCAGCCATTGGGTTTATTACTGAACGGATTGTAGTCAGCACGAAGTTCCTGAGAATTGAACTGAAAACGAAAGTATACCTGATGAATGATATTTTCGTCACGGCAGTAAAAAATAAATCTGAGGTTGTATCCGACAGATTCTACAATAACTCAGTAATAGTCTGGTATTGCTCCCGGAAGGGACTATTGATGGTTGCCGGATCACAAATGAATTCCCTGCGTTCCGGGCCATGTTTTTCGTCAATGATCAGATAATTCAATCCCCCCGTTTTCATTATCCGGATTCTCACTTTCTTCATCGGGTTCACCACCTTCAGTTGTTTCAGGCAGTAAGAATTTCGTTTCGGCCGCACCCAGAGTCTCAACATCCCGAAGCTTTTTCTGTATTGCCCTGCTGCGCTCTCCCACAACATCCTCCAGCTGGTTAAGACCTGTCTGAATGTTACCCTGGGCCTTTTGAAGCATACCACCAAATTTCTCAAATTCTTTCTTTACGGCTCCGAGTATCTTCCATACTTCACTGCTTCGCTTCTGAATCGCAAGGGTCCTGAATCCCATCTGAAGACTGTTGAGTAATGCTGCAAGAGTTGAAGGTCCCGTTACAATAACTTTGTAAGTGTTCTGAATCTCTTCAAGAAGACTGGCCTTACGAACCACCTCAGCATATATACCCTCGAAGGGCAGGAACATTATCCCAAAATCAGTGGTAACCGGGGGATTAAGATATTTCTCACTTATGTCCTTTGCCATCTTTTTGACAGCATCAGCCAGATTCTTCTGGGAATCTTCAATCTGTTCCGGATCACCTGTATCATAGGCTGTAAGCAATTGCTCATATTTGTCCTTGGGGAACTTGGCATCAATAGGCAGCCAGACAACGGTGTCAGCATCATCACGGCCAGGCAGTTTGATTGCGTACTCGACATTCTCCTTGCTCCTTGGCTTGGTCTTGACATTTTCAGCAAACTGTTCAGGAGAAAGTATCTGCCCCAGGAGCATTCCAAGCTGGATCTCACCGATACCACCCCTCAACTTCACATTTCCAAGGACTTTTTTCAATCCTCCGACATCCTGTGCAAGTGTCTGCATCTCCCCAAGTCCTTTCTGTACACTCTCAAGCTGCTTGCCAACCAATTCAAATGACTGACCAAGCCTTTCGTTCAGGGTTTTTTGCAGCTTTTCATCAACCATCATCCTTATATTCTCCAGCTTTTCTTCAATGGTTTTGACAAGGGTAGTCTGAGTGATCTCCATCTTTCCAAACTTTTCTTTTTGTAAATCATTAAAAGCTTTCACATTTGTATCGAACGTCTGTTGAAATCTCTGAAAAGTAGTTGTAAGTGTTTGCATCAGTTCCGACCTGTTATCAAGAGCCAGTTTCGAGTTCTCCTCCCGGTTAAGCCTGAAATCCTCCTTCAGTGTTTTCTCAATGTTTGAAATACTTGTCTGAAGTTCAATTATTTTCTCTGTAAGAATGTTCAGGTCTGTATTCTTTTTCGGACGCAGTACGATTATCAGGACAATTGCCAGAATAATAAGTCCCATAACTACTATCAACAGGGTTGTTGTCATTTTGCTATATTATGATATATGTGATGATATACAAAGATTTGTTTTTGGGCCCATAGTGACAGATTGTTACACTGCTTAAAACATGTAATTACAATGTAATTACGTTATAATCAAACTTAAAATAATTCATAAAATAACTCTTTCTGTCTTTCGGTCAGATCCGTCGGGATCTTTAAAATGTAAGTAATATAAATTTCCTTTTCGCATTCCTTTAATTCGGATTCAAATCGGGATGAAGCTTTCGTGGCAGTTTCCGGTAAGTACTTTTGATCTCACCTGGTGTCGCTTTTCTATCCACCCCATGAATTTTGTAATAATCGATAAACATTTGAAAGAGATATTGTGATTGGTGATTGGTTAATCAAAATTTAATAATAGCAAATTTACTAATAGTGATATGAATGTTCTGCAGGAATTATTAAATTTTAACCATAGTCATGGAAACTTATGGGAAATTCCATTTGTAATCTTCCTAACCCTACCTCCATCTCCTCCCCATAAGCATAAGGTTAGGAGTGATAATACTTCACTGAATTACAACCTTCCCCTAAAATTTAAGGGGAAGGGATGGGGTTATTTTAAACAGGGGAAGTGATGGGTGTTTCTCAAAATGAGAATGATTTCATTTCAATAAATCCAAAATATCAGCATAAGCATTCTTTAAGCCATTAATCTTTAATAAGATATAAAATATATCGGGGAAACTCAATAAATGGCACATTGTTGGATATAATAAAGGTGAACACAAAACAGCATCCCTATGAAGAAGACAATAAAGGTCCTTGTGATTGAGGATAATGAATACTATAACAATGCTTTGTCAAATGCCATCCAGCAAAGTGTCAATCCGATGCTTGCCAAAGGTAACTACCAGCTGGTTCTGCGCTCCTTTACGAATGCTACCGAATATATCAGGAAAATTAAATCAAATGAACTTGAATGCGACTACACGGCAGTGTTTATTGATTACTATCTTGGAGATGGATTAAATGCCGGTCATGTAATTGAGCTTATAAAGGAACATTCGGGCAATGCACTCATAGTACTGCTTTCACAGGAGAAAACCATCAGGGAAAAAAGTGATCTGATCACCTTTGATTATTTCGTCGTTAAGGACAAGTTTGCACCTGCACTCTGCGGTTTGTACCTTCAGCAATATATCGAAAATAATTATTCTGTATCTTTGGGTCAATGAGTGGTCCTGACAATAAGCATCTGAAGAAAAATTCGATACAGCTCAAGATAGGATTTCTGATGATCATGGCAGTTATTCTGCTCTCGGCTACATGCTATCTGCTTTACCGTAATCTTTCCGTGATAGTGTCCTCCATAAGGATCGAGGAAACCCCGGAACTAAGGCTGCTAAGTATCCGCGAAATCTCCATGGACATAGAGAAGGCAGGAAACAGTGTCCGTATATACACAGTAACAAAAGATCCTTCAGATATAAAACCCTATTATGCATTCATATCAAATATTGATCATAAAGTCAGCAAATTAAGGTCCGAATGCAATAATGACTCGGTTTTGCTGGAGCAAACCGATACTATCAGCAACCTTATTGAAAAGAACATAAAAATATGGAATAAATTGCTGGTTCTTTCAAGGGATGATAACGTAATAGGAAATCTCAGAAAATTATCGGTGCAGCTCGATTCTGTACCCGGGACACCCATGAAACAAGGTCTCCTGAAAAGAGTTTTCAGCCTGAGTCCCGATACTACACATATCGAAAAGGAAATAACAGCAGATCTTGAAGATATTGTTGAACAGAACCGGGAAACCAGGGAGGAACTGGCAATTCGGGAGCTGCAGCTGGCGAAGAACAGTAGTGAGATCACCGAGAAATTCTATTACCTGATCACCAAAATGGAGAATGAGGTGTATGAACATATCAGGTCAAAAGCTGAGGAGGCAGGGCTGGTTGCAGATAAGACATACAGATGGCTTGTCATGCTAATGATTTCAGGAGGATTACTAGCATTACTTGTAATATTTATCATAATCAGGTATGCAAGAAATGCCTATGCCTACCAGATCGCTCTTGAGAATGCAAAAGATGAGGCTGAAAAGCTGGCAAAGACAAAAGAGCTCTTCATGGCAAATATGAGCCATGAGATCCGTACACCTGTGACTGCTATATCGGGATTCACGGAACAACTTCTTCACGAATCAATGAACGACGAAATCAACAATTCACTGAAGGTTATCAAATCATCTTCGGATCATCTGCTGAAAATAATTGACGATATTCTGGACTTCTCAAAACTGCAGGGGAAAAAGCTTATACTTGAAAAAGTGCCTTTCAGCATAAGTCAGATCCTTGGCGATGTCAATGCCATGTTTGAAAAACAGGCACAGCAAAATAACACAAAGCTCAGTTATTTTCTTAATCCAGGAACCCCGTCTGTGCTTCTTGGTGATCCCTACCGGTTAAAGCAGATAATGATAAATCTGATAAGCAACTCTGTCAAATTCACAAAAAATGGCACTGTTCATTCAGAAGTGACAAGCATCAAAAAGACGGCTGAAGAAATTGAACTTCTGATGGAGTTCACCGACACCGGCATTGGGATTGACGAATCGAAGCTTAGTGTAATCTTTGAGGATTTTACACAGGCAGAGATGAACACAACCCGTAAATACGGAGGGACAGGATTAGGCTTATCAATAGTTAAAAAACTGGTTGAAATGCAGGGTGGAACAATCGATCTGAAAAGCAAAAAAAACCAGGGGACAACCATTATATGCCGGATACCTTTCAGAATAGGTGAAGAAAACCAGATAAGGAAAGAAATACACCGTCCTGTTACTGTTCCTGAAGAGGTTTCCCGAATGAAAATCCTTGTAGTTGATGATGAAGAATACAACCGCATGCTTTTCAAAAAGATTCTCGAAAGATGGAAGATTGATTGCCGCCTGGCAGAAAGTGGTATGGAAGGACTGGAAATTCTGAAAGAAGAGAAATATGACCTCCTTTTTATGGATATGCGGATGCCCGGTATCGATGGACTGAAGACAACCAGGTTCGTACGTGACGAAATGAAAATAAGCGCATCAGCAATGCCGGTGGTACTAATCACTGCTGCCAGCTCTATTGAAGAATGGCAGAAATATAAGGATGAAGGCATTGATGGAATTCTCCAGAAACCATTTACAGAAGAGCAGTTGCTCTCAGCAATTCTGGCTGTGACAAGTGACAAAACCAAGCCGGAATATATTGACACCGGAAATGCAGGTCAAAAACCAGGAAATGATGAAAAGCTTGATCTGCAAAATCTTTACCATCTTTCGGGCGGAGATGAAAAGTTTGTGAAGCAGATGCTGTTCTCCTTTATTGAAACTACTGAAAAAGGATTAAATATATTGAAGGAGGCTATCGCAAAACAGCAATGGGAATCTGCTGCTGATATTGCTCATAAAATACAGCCGCCGTGCAGGCATACTGGTGCAATGGATCTGTACAAGCTTCTTAATAAAATTGAAACTACAATACGGAATCATGAAAGCACTGATTCAGTCGAAGCCAGGGCAGATAATGCAATTGCCGAATTCGAAATTGTCAGCCGGCTGATAAATGATCACATCGCAAAAATGAGCTGAAACTCATATAAATCCGGCCATTATTTTGTATTTTGCAGTCTTTCAGGTTTATCTGTGTTCAAGTAATTTAGCAACTATGACTGAAAGGCCTGTCAAAATATTTGTTGTGGAGGACAATGAATGGTACAATAAGCTCCTTGTGTACACTTTGTCTTTGAATCCCGATTATGAGGTAAGGAGCTTTTTCAATGCCCGCGATTTCCTGAATTGCCTTAACGAATCGCCTGATATTGTAACGCTCGATTACAGGCTTCCTGATCTTTCAGGTCTTGACGTCCTTAAGAGGATCAGGCAGGAAAACGAGGATGTACAGGTTATCCTTATTTCCGAGCAGGAAGATATTGATCTTGTTGTGACTCTTTTGAAAATGGGGGCGTATGATTACATAACCAAATCGAATGATATCAAGGAGCGCCTTCTTAATACAATCCAGAACCTGACAAAAGATCTCTCACTTAAAAAGGAGATATCGACCCTGAAAAAGGAGGTCCAGAAAAAATACAGCTTCAGGCAGACCATCCTTGGGGAAAGCCCAGCTATTAAAAATGTTTATGAACTGGTTGATAAGGCATTAGAAACAAATATCACGGTAATAATTTCAGGCGAAACAGGAACCGGCAAGGAGCTTGTGGCAAAAGCAATTCATTACAATTCAAAGCGTAAGGAGAAGCCGTTTGTCGCCGTAAATGTCCCGGCGATACCATCAGAACTTATTGAGAGTGAACTATTCGGTCATGAAAAAGGATCTTTCACCGGGGCTTCATTCAGACGTATCGGCAGGTTTGAGGAGGCCGACGGGGGGACACTTTTTCTCGATGAGATAGGAGAAATGGAACAAAATCTGCAGACAAAATTATTAAGGGTTTTACAGGAGAAAGAGATTGTGAGGGTAGGGAGCAATAAACCCATAAAAACCGACTGCCGGATCATAACAGCAACGAATAAAAACCTTAAAGAGGAAGTAAGGAAGGGAAAATTCAGGGAAGATCTGTATTACAGACTTTTAGGCTTGCCTATAGAGCTTCCACCGTTACGTGAAAGGGCAAGCGATATCCTGATTCTGTCCAGGCATTTCATGGAGTCGTTCTGCAAGGAAAACGACATTCCGCTAAAGCGTCTGACTTCAGAGGCACAAAAGAAGCTTATGAATTATTCATTCCCGGGAAATGTGAGGGAACTTAAATCGCTGGTTGAGCTTGCAGTTACTCTTGCTGTAAAAGAGGAAATTGAGGCAGGTGATTTTGCAATTGATCCCGATGAATCCCTGTCATCAATAACTGGTACTGATATGACAATGCATGAATATGAAATGAAGATACTCCAGGCTACACTCAGAAAAAATAACAACGATATAAACCTGACAGCCAGGAAGCTGGATATTGGCGTTTCGACAATCTACAGATTGCTCAAGCAGGAAAAAGAATCCGGAAAATAATTTTAACTTAACGATTTTCAACCCTTTGCCCCCTCTCCAGGGAATTTAAAAACTTACGCAGAGAAACACAGAGGGTTCACAGAGTTCCACAGAGCTGATCGTTGGATATTCTCTGTGATCTCTGTGCCTTCTCTGTGGTTCTCTGTGTAATAAAAGGGAGTAATCATATTCTCAAAATGAGAATTGTATTCTCAAAATGAACATTCCCATACTTTTAGATATAAAATCAATATGCTAATTATCAGCACATTATTAATCCCGGTCCGTCATTTGTACCAAGTGCCAAAACAAGTATCCCTAAAAACAATCTTTTTAAACTAAAATAGAAAGCAAAAATGGAAAACAAAACAATCAATGACCCCAAATTACCAAATGAAAATGCGGTCATGACAACTAAAGTTAACGATGCACGTAAGGACGGCATGTCAAAAGGTGTCCTGATTACCTCGATCATCAGCCTGATCCTGCTCCTGGGACTGGGTGTTCTGGCATACTCTCTTAACAAGCGCGATCATAACAATCAGCTTGCCGTGCTTGAGAACCAGAGAGTAACATTCACTGAACAGCTGACGCAGCGTGATTCGATGTTAAACGACTGGCTGGCTACATTCGATGAGATAGAAGGAAATATAAAAGTGATAAAGGAGAAGGAAAAGCTCATCACAGTAAATTCATCCAATTCTGAAGTATCGAAAGACAGAAGGCATCAGATCCTTGAGGACATACAGAACATCAATGGCCTCATTGAGCAGAATAAAAAGAAAATTGCTCAGCTGAATGCTCAGCTCAAAAAATCGGGGAATACGATTACCGGATTACAGACAAGGATCGCTTCTCTTGAAGAGTCAATGAAAGCTTACGAAGGTGAAATAGCCGTGCTGAAAACAAACCTTGTAAACAAGGATTTCGAAATAGGACAGCTTAATGGTAATTTGTATGCACTTAAGGATACTCTTACAATTAAAGAAGAAAAGATCAACAGCCAGATTGACAAGCTTCACCAGGCATTTCTCGTTTCCGGTACTTATAAAGATCTTAAGGAAAAGGGCCTTCTCACAAAAGAAGGAGGATTTATTGGTCTGGGCAGGAAAGAATCTATTCTTGAGGATTTTTCCGACACTCTGTTCCAGAAAATAGATATTACTCAGATTAAGACAATTCCGGTTAACTCCAAAAATGCAAAACTCGTTACCGAGCATCCGACAGGTTCATATGAAATGGTAAAGGAAAATGAAAAACAGGTTGCCTATATAGCAATAAAGGATCCCGATGAATTCTGGAGAATATCGAAGTATGCTGTAGTTGAACTTATTAAATAGAATCAGTTAGGTTAGTTAGTATAAGGTCAGGTTAGGTGAGAGCTGTCCGCCCATAAAAAGCGGACAGCTTTTTTATTATTAAGGAGTTATAACCAATCCCTGGTTCATATCTTTCAAAGTCTGGCAGCTGTTCTATAAATTTTCACAGTTCCCAATAACCATGAAGAGACTCTTCTCAGATCAATCAATATCTGTGCTCCTTTGTTGAACCATTCTGCAGGAACAAACAACATGGAAAACAATAGCTTTTTTCAGGTATAATGAAGATTTTAAACCAGACTTACTTTACTACTATTCAAACTTATTTGAGAATCTCAGAACCTTTCAAAAACACCTAATCCGAATAATGCAAAATCGTATTTTACCGGATCAGACGGATCGAATTCACGAAGGTTGGTTGTTAATTCTTCAACAGCTTTCCAGTCGTTCAATTTCCTGGTGAGGAGTCCCAGCTTCCGGGCGGTATTTCCCGAATGAAGGTCAAGAGGGATATAAAGCATGGAAGGATCAATCCGCTTCCACATCCCGAAATCGACTCCCCTTCCATCATTTCTGACCATCCAGCGAAGGAACATGTTCAGTCGTTTCCCGGCAGCACCTCCGTTGATATCCGCAAAATGCTTTTCAGTCCTCCGTTCATGATCGTTACAAAAGAAATATCTCCGGAGATGTGATATCCCCTCCTTCAGGCTGCCGGATCCTGACATCCCATCAAGGATCACATCCTCCATGCTGCCGGATTCCAGATAAATATGCTTCAGTCCTCTCATAAAATAAGTGCAGTCGGTGCCGTTAAAGGTACGATGGACAAATCCCGAAACTCTCTTAAGGTCATTGGTGTTGGCCGACATTACAAACTCATATGGGGCATTATCCATAGCCTCCAGCAGGATATTGGCACTCCTCAGAATAAGGTCCCTCCTGCCCCAGGCTATTGCGGCAACGAGAAATCCTGATATCTCCCTGTCGTGCAGGGAAGTAAACCGGTGTGGTATTGATATAGGATCGGAAGGTATGAATGAAGGCCTGTTGTACTGATTGTGTTTCTCTTCAAGAAATTGCCTCAGTTCGCAGAATGTCAGGCCATTATATGAACGATCAGGATTCATTTACTATCAGTCCGTCCTTTATCTGGAGGATCCTGTCCGACATACCTGCAAGCTGTCTGTCGTGGGTAACAATTACAATCGTCTGGCCAAATGAATCCCTGAGCCCGAAGAAGAGCTTATGAAGTTCATTCTTATTTTCAGAGTCGAGGTTGCCCGAAGGCTCGTCAGCAAGGATAACCGAAGGATTGTTTATAAGAGCCCGTGCTACTGCCACCCGCTGTTGTTCTCCTCCGCTAAGCTCCGAAGGCTTGTGTTCAAGTCTGTCGGACAGATTCAGGAAACCAAGAAGCTCGGTTGCCCTTGCCTCAGCTTCAGCTTTGCTTTTTCCCGCTATATATGCAGGAATGCAAACATTTTCAATTGCTGTAAATTCGGGAAGGAGCTGGTGAAACTGAAATACAAATCCGATATTGGAATTTCTGAAAGCCGCAAGAGCTTTTCCTCTAAGTCTTCCGGTATCAGTTGTGTTGAATGTAATTGTTCCGTTGTCGGGTTTATCAAGGGTGCCTATAATCTGAAGAAGTGTGGTTTTTCCGGCTCCGCTGGCACCAACGATCGAGATCACTTCGTTATCTTTTATTTCAATATCAATTCCCTTTAGGACTTTTAGCTCCCCATAAGATTTAGTAATACCGATAGTTCTGATCATAGCTGTTATTAAGGGAAATGTAAAACAATTCCTGCTGAATTTTAAGACCCCCTTCCCGACCTTCCCCCAGGGGGGAAGGAAAATCAGTCTGTATAATTATAATAGTTATCGTCAGGTTCGTTGATAGTTCTCTTGTAAGTGCTTTTATTTTCAACCGAAGTTGCGTCAAGGTTATCTTTCACCTCGTTCACGTCCTTATCAATGCTTTCCCTGACTTCATCTGCTCCGCTTTCAAGATTAGTTTTAACTTCGCTGACATCCTTGTCGATATCACTTTTAAAATCGGTAACCTCCTTCTTAAGGTTGTCACTGACCTCATTTACATCTTTCTGAATATCCTGGGTTATATCATTCACCTGGCCTGAAATAGAATTTGTGACATCGTTAAGATCATTCCGTATCTCGCTTGTACTTTCTTCGAACTCACGCTTGATATCATCGGTGGCTTTCCTGAAATCGCGCATCCCCTTCCCTATACCTTTTGCTATCTCGGGCAGTTTATCAGCGCCGAATAACAATAAGACTACAATGATGATGACAAATATTTCCTGACCGCTCATTTATACAGTGCTTCAATTAATGCAAAACATAACCATGGTAAAGGTAGAAAAAATAATACTCAATAGGATTCTGACAGTATATCTTTATTTGTTACTAAACAGTGCCTGCAGTTAGAAGTGCATGGAGCGCTTAGAGTTAAAAAACATGAAAGTCATAAAAGATGCTGTCTCAAAAAGTCCACCACCTCCCCCCGCCAGCTGGCGGGGTACTCCTCCTCAGTGAGGAGGAGAAATTTGATCCATTGTTAATCTTCACTTTCCCCTCCTTTGCAAAGGAGGGGTATCCGCCAACTGGCGGACGGGGTGGTTAAAAACACTTTTGAGACAGCCCCTTCTGATCTTTAAAACCGGAGTTTAGTATTTTATCCCCTTCTTTTTTGTTGCGTCGTAAGTAATAGGTGCTGCAATGAAAACTGAAGAATAAGTACCAACTATAATACCGATGAGCATCGCGAAGAGGAATCCCCTCAGAGTTGCTCCGCCAAAGAAAATCATGGCAATGAGTACAAGCATTGACGTCATACCGGTGTTCATTGTTCGGCTGAGGGTATCGTTCATGGCCATATTTATAACTTCGTTAACCGGACGTTTCCTGTGAAGAGGCAGAAATTCCCGCAACCTGTCAAATACCACAACAGTATCGTTTATCGAATACCCGATTATTGTCAGAATTGCAGCTATAAAAGATTGATCGATATCCATAGTAAACGGCAGTCTGCCCCAGGTAAGAGAATAGAGTCCTACAATAATTATTGTATCGTGTGCAAGTGATGCGAGAGCTCCAAGTCCGTATTGCCAGTTCTTGAAACGCATGAAAATATAGAGGAACATTAAGATCAGAGAGATACCTACTGCCCAATATGCTCTGTTTTTCATGTCGGTAGCTATTGTCGGCCCCACAGTTTCAGATTGTCTCCTGTATTTTGAAAGGAATTCCTCCTTTGAAACATTACTGCCGATCATGCCTTTCAGTCCGTCATAAAGAGCCGTTTCAACTTCATCATCTACATTTGGCTCATTTATTCTATATTTTGTGGTTATTCTTACCTGTCTGTCATTTCCGAATGTAACAACAAGGGGTGCTTCTCCAAAAGCCCCGGTAAGGTTTGCTGCAACATCAGAAGTTTTTACAGCCTGATCAAACTGGACTATATATGTACGTCCGCCTGAGAAGTCTATACCCTGATTAAGCCCACGGGTAAATATTGAAAAGACAGAAATCAATATCATTGCTGCTGAGACCCCATAAAATATTTTTCTCATCCCTAAAAAATCCACATGAGTGTCTTTAAGAATATTTGCGGTTATCTTAATTGAGAATGTCAGTTTTGCATTTCTCTTAAGCAACCATTCATAGATCAGACGAGTTACGTAAATTGCACAGAACAGAGATGTTAATATCCCTATTACAAGTGTCGTTGCAAATCCCTTTATCGGGCCGGTGCCAAAAATATAGAGAACAACACCAGTCAGGAGGGTTGTGATGTTTGAGTCGAGAATTGCTGACATCGCTCCTTTATAACCGTCCGATACTGCAAGTTTCATCCCTTTGCCTGCCCGAAGTTCTTCACGGATCCTTTCATATATAAGTAC
>CAZCQC010000193.1:0-5066 GCA_964500155.1 uncultured Rikenellaceae bacterium
TTTATACTTCGTATCCCAAAATGAGTTGTCAGAACATCCACTACCTTATCATTTTTCATCACGGACACTTTCGCAATATACAGATAGGGTTTATCGAGCGACCAGAGAGAGGGCTTAGTTACCGGAATATCCTGAGTTACCTGTATAGTCCGACCGGATTCCACTTTTGAATTGCCGGAAGCAGTTGCTGCCACCTTACCTGACGGATCCAACAACTCAGTACACAGAACTATATTCTCGTCACTTTTGCCTGAGTTTACCAAAGTTGTTGAAACTTTCACCTCTGCAGAATTTTTAGTTATCACGGGTGTTGTAATGTATATTCCGCCTGAAACATCTATATGAACAGAATTTGCCAGAGTAAGCCAGACATGCCTGTTTATACCTGATCCGGAATACCAACGGGAATTCATTCCTTCATTTTTAACACGGACAGCAACAAAGTTTAACTGTCCGGGAGGATTCAGATAAGAAGTAATGTCATAGTAGAAAGGAGTATATCCATAAGGATGAAATCCGAGGTGTTTCCCATTCAGCCAGACATCGGATCTCATGCAAACACCATCAAACTGAAGGTAAACGATCTTATCAGTGTCTTCCTCACTGATAGTAAAGGTTTTTCTGTACCAGCCAATTCCACCCACCAAATAGCCGGAACTACCTTTATCGATGGCAGATCTGTCAAATGGCCCGATTATTTCCACACCGTTCTGCCCGGGTAAATCCTCTATACTCCAGTCATGAGGTATATCAAGAGTCCTCCATCCCGAATCATCGAAACCAGGCTTCTCAGTATCAGGAGGATTGCCTTTAAGAAACCGCCATCCGTCATCAAATGATACAGTTCGCAATATTTCAGCGCTTTTTTTCCGGTTGACTGATGAAGCCTGACAAAAAAACACCGATACCATCAGGCAAAGCGATGTAGTTGTTATCAGCTCCAGCCAGGACAACCTTGGTTTTTTCATAAAATCAATATATAATCAGACACAAGATATAAGATTCTTTTATGATTTTAATGCATAAGATATCCAGAAAACAGCCGGGCAATTTTTGAGTTCCCGTGACTGAGCGGAGGATGAATTATATGGATTTAATCTCCTCCATTATAATAATTCTATCCATATCTCTGATTATTTCAAGGTTAGATATTTCAAACCTCCTGTCTACAAAGAAAAAGCCCTGGCAGGAATGCTCCAGAGCTTTTTGGTAATAAGGATTTCTAAACTTCCTTTGGCATATTAAAGGGCTTTCTCCCTCCTTCGGGACGAGACAGATATTTGTTGGCATCCTTGTCATCGATAAACTTTTCGGTTTTCGAATCGAATGCAAGCTTCCTTCCTGTACGGTATGCTATATTTCCAAGATGCATCATAGCCGTTGACATGTGTGCGGTCTCAATTTCAGCGATAAGATCGTTTCTCTTTCTGCTTTTAACACAATCGATAAAATTCTGGAAATGGTAATCAATTCCGGCTTTTACAATTTCGTCCCATCCAGGATTCGGTTCAAGGTCAGCGTTTGTCACCTGCATCGAAGGTTTGGCAGTTCTGTCCTGCGGTGCTCCGGATGCAAACGCAGCCGTACCAGTTTGTCCTCCTGCTGTTGCTGGCCCTCTGCCTCCCTGAAATACCTGGAAAGCTCCACCTTGAATGATTGCATAACCTTTTGTCCCGAGCCAGAGATGACTGTACGGGTCACTTGGAGTAGGAAGGCTTCTGACTTCAAGTTCCATAACAGTTCCATTTGAGTATTCAAATGCTGCTACCTGGAGATTGGGGACCTCCTGATCGGATGTTTCCTTATATGCATAGAAGCCGCCGCAGCATGATATTTTCCACGGATGTTCATTGATATTCATACCAAGCCTTATAATGTCCATCACATGAATACCATTGTTACCGAATTCGCTCGTACTTGTATCCCAATACCAGTGCCAGTTGTAAAGGAAATGGTTTTCGTTGAACGGGATCATTGGTGCCGGTCCTCTGAAGAGGTCCCAGTTAACGCCCTGTGGAACCGCTGTGTCTGGTTTTTTGCCAATATCCTGGCGGGTACGGTAAACTGTTCCGCGTCCCATGTATACATCCCCGATGACGCCTTCCTTAAGCAGTTGTATTGCTTTCAGTGAAAGCCTGTTAGATCTGCGCTGGGTTCCGGCCTGCACGATTCTGTCATATTTTCTTGCTGCCAGAACCATTTTCCTTCCTTCGTCCACATTATACGATATTGGCTTTTCAACATACACATCCTTGCCGGCCTGACAGGCGTTGACTGCCATTAACGCATGCCAATAACCGGGTGTGGCAATTGAAATAACATCCAGATCCTTGTCTTCCAGCATCTTGCGATAATCGATGAAGGTTCTGGGCTTTTCACCGCCGAGACTTTCTATATCGGTGATTGCTTTTGGTAAAAGATATTCAACACAGTCGCATATAGCTGCAACTCTTGTCTCCTTTATCTTTGTAAAATTGGCAGTATGCCCACTTCCATTATATAATCCTCCGCGGTCATTTATTCCGATAACCCCGACATTAATCCTGTCGCTCGGTTTTACCTGCTGGAATCCTTTTATATAGGCTGGTGCAACTGCAATACCTGCGGTAGCCAGTACCGACTTTTTCAGGAAAGCACGTCTGTTTTCACTCATCTTTATAAGAATTTTGATTGGTTAAATTATCGTCTTAATTGATTAAAAAATCTTTTAATCACAGGCTAACCAATAAAGATAACCAATCTATCGGTTCTTTTCCGGAAGTTGGAAAATTTTAAGGAATTTTAACTTGGTATCAAAATCGTATTTATTTCATACCAAAGATCAGGGGGAACCCGATAACTACAAAAATTATCCAGATAAGGTAAACCGGCAGGTATTTGGCAATTGTCAGCTCAACCTCCCTGATCAAAGTTTTCCTGAAGTTTACTTTGTACAAATCAATGATTATCAAAACCAGGTTACCTAAAATCAGGATATTTGAACCAAGGACAGCCATCCTGTTTGGTGTAATACCAAATGCACCCAGGCGATAAAAGATTGCAGATAAAGCAATTAAATCAATAATTACGGTTGTTATTGAAAGAACAAATAAAACCAACTCATTGAATTTCTGTTTACTTGCCGTTGATGTCTCAGATATTGAAAAGACAATTACAGCCATAACACCTAATAGCATAAGATTAAACATCAATAAAAATTCGCGATCGCTGTAAGGATCTTTTCCTGAAATTACTAGCGCAACAAGAAATATAACAGCGGTAAGCAAAACCAGCGGACTGAAAATATTTGCTATTACAGGTGCGATCTTATTGGTTAACACCGTATAATTCTTTGTAATATATGAAGCAACTATTGGCACGGACACCGCCCCAATGATTACAACATTTTTCATATAAAAATTTTCAATACTAATCCCAATGGCTTCAAATAAACCAATTGTAATTCCTGTCAGAATACCTCCGGCTATCGCCATAATTGCAATGAGAATTGCCAGGTCGCCATTGTATCTTAAAAACTCAATTCGTTTGATTCTATCCACTAAATTAAAATCTATATACACTAATCCAAAAATGGACCACATCAGAAGGGGTAAATGAATGCATACCAGATTGATTGAGTCGCTATCGGTGACTGAGGGCAAAAGGTTTACATATAGAGTCAGAATAAAAAAAACAATAAGGACAGGCAGTAGTTTTTTCAGTTCAAAGATTTTGTTGGTCAAGACAATGTAAAGAGTCAATCCGGAGAATACAATTATGCCTGCATTTTTCATATAAAAAATCTCAGCGATCCCGATACTAAAAATATCCGGTATTTTGATCAGAAATCCGGTTATAAGACATACTGAAATCAGTATTAAGATATCTGCCAGATTTGACTTTTTTATTTTATCCGGCATTTTGCTGTACTCCAGCCTGATTTTCCAGAATATGGACAATTAGGTTTTTTCAATTTCTGAATAGACTTCTTCAAAACCTGATTCAAAAGCGTTTCTGTCATTGCGATATAACTGTTCAAGCTTCTCAGGATTGTTAATGCTTTCTTTAATTCTTTCTTTAATAATCATAGGTCTGGTTTTAAAAGTACTTTGTATTGCAAAGTAAAACAAAATTTTTTTATGCTCCAAATTTTTTCACTACTATCCTGTTAATTAATTAAAGTTAGAAAAAGATTACCTTCGGTGAGCACGGGCACCTAACGCTGGACAAGGATTAGTATAAGCTGTCCCTCCTCATCATAAGATTTTCATCGGAAATATAATCATCATAAAGCATTTCCTTATCGATCATCCCTTTCGGGCCCACTTCTATTATCCTGTTACATATTGTCTGTATGAACTCATGATCGTGTGATGACATAAGCACACAACCCTTAAACTTCATTAAAGTATTATTAAAAGACTGGATTGATTCAAGGTCGAGATGATTTGTCGGACTGTCAAGAATCATGACATTGGCATTGCGGATCATCATTCGTGCAATCATGCACCGGACCCTTTCCCCTCCCGAAAGCACATTAACCTTCTTATATATCTCTTCACCTGAAAAAAGCATTTTCCCCAGGAAACCCCGAAGGTACATCTCACTTGTATCTTCAGAATACCCTGCCAGCCAATCGATAAGGGTTATATCCTTATCAAAGAATTTATCATTTTCGAGAGGCAGATATGCCTTTACAATCGTCTGACCCCATTCAAAAGAACCTTTCTCAGGCTTGTCATGACCTTTCAGGAGTTCGAACAAAACTGTCATTGCACGGGTATCCCTGGAAAGAAATGCTATCTTATCATTTTTATTGACTGTGAAGGTAAGATCCTTAAACAATGTTTTTCCCTCCAATATTCCCGAAAGCCCTTTTACTGAAAGAACATTGTTCCCGGGTTCCCGGCCGGGAGTGAAAATAATTCCCGGATATCTTCGTGTCGAAGGCTTGATTTCCTCAATGTTTAACTTCTCGATCATTTTCTTCCGACTCGTTGTCTGCTTTGATTTCTTGACATTAGCCCTGAAGCGTGCAATAAATTCCTGTAATTCCTTCTTTTTTTCCTCGGCTTTTTTATTCTGTG
>CAZCQC010000194.1:0-4805 GCA_964500155.1 uncultured Rikenellaceae bacterium
CAATACATTATTAAATAAGTAAGGATCGAGCATCCTTTCGCTGTTCATCGTATTATCAAAATATTGTTTTCCGGCAAATTTGCTGATAAAATGAAATTTTATTGCAGGGATTAATTTTAAAACCAGATCACTGCCTGCAATTAACGATGGTGAATATGCAATATCCACTGTGCCAAGACTCCTGCTTTTATATTCCGATGACCAGTCGGATGTATTATAATCAATATAATGCTCCGTATAGTCAAGGATCTTGTTACTGCTGAAAGTAAGGCTGAAATCCCAGGCAATAAAATCGACCGGAATAAACCCTGCAATGAGTTCGGCTCCGGTCCTGTAACTTTTTCTAACGTTTGTCATAATGGGATACCCAACATTGCTAAGTTCGCCTGTTGGCACCAGCTGGTCCTTATAGATCATGCCATACAGGTTAAGAGCTAATGAACTTTTTGCAAATCTCAGCTTATATCCAAGTTCGGTGTCGAACAGTCTTTCTGACCGGGGTATTGCCTCATCGTCACCTGATGCTTCCTTGAAGTCGGTACGTGTCGGTTCCCTGTTTGCTACTGAAAATGAGAGGTATGCTTCCTGATTTGATGCGATTGTAAGAAACAGGCCGGCTTTTGGATTCAAGAAACCGAATCTGTGGATCTGACCGATATTCTTCAGATCATCATCACTTCCTTTTAGACTGTATTTAATATATCTGTACTGCATATCTCCGAAAACAGAAAGTGACCGGGATACTGACCAGCTTATTTTTCCGTAGATGCCTGCCTCTCCCTTATTCCCGTTGTTGAAGTACCATTGATGATCTCTTTCCTCTGCTCCGGGGGTTCTCATCCAGATTATCCGTCCGAAATGATCGCCTGAATAAAGGTTCATTCCTCCTCCAAAGCTGGTTTCAATTCTTTCTTTTCTGTAATTCAGTGACCAAACTAACCCATAGAAATCGTTCGACATCCATTTTCGTCGTATCATGTCAGTTTTACTGAAAGTTGTATCGCCAATTGTAACATCATTCAATCCATAATCTGCAAATGTGTCGTCTTCTTTAAATTCCTCATAATAGCCTTTCCCTTTTGTGTAATGAAGAGCTGAATGAAGAGACAAACTCCCGGATAATTTATGACTGTAAATAAGCTGGAAATGATTCTGTGTATAATTATCACTCTCGTTATCATAATACTGGATGACACCATTCCCGTCAGTGTACTCCCCTGCCGGATTGTATCTCCTGTTTACAGGCATCATCTCTTTCGGGACGCCCCACCATCCTATTCCGGTATGTTCTTTCCCCAGAATTATGTTCGCTTTAATAACCGATTTCCCCGTTCTGTAAAGAGCGCTCATAAAAGCTGAATTATGTTCTGATCCTGTCCGTTCAATATACCCGTTGCTTCGCAGATCAGAATATCGTATCTGAAAAGCGAACCTGTTTTTCATCAGTCCGGTGCCGGCTGTAATATTATTCTTAAAGGTGCCGAATGAACCTGCTGATGAGTTTATCTCGGCAAATGGCTCATTTTCAATACCCCGTGTCTGAATATTAATGGAAGCCCCGAATGCTCCTGCTCCATTTGAAGATGTGCCAACACCACGCTGAACCTGAATATTGTCCACTGATGAGGCAAGGTCAGGAAGGTCAACCCAGAAGACCTGCTGTGATTCAGGATCATTAAGAGGAATGCCATCGATTGTTACATTGATCCTGCTTGCGTCAGTTCCCCGGATCCTCATACTTGTATAACCTATACCGTTCCCCGCCTCGGAAGTTTCAATAAAGGATGGGGTAAGACTCAGAAGGTAAGGCAGGTCCTGTCCTGTATTACGCTTCTCAAGAATATCGCCGGCTATATTTGTATAGGCAAGTGGAGCCTGATCACCAGCCCTGGTTGCACTGATTATCACGTCATCAGTAATTATAGCCAACGGCTTGAGCTTAACATCAAAAAGAGTATCACTTACAATTTCCAGATCTTTAACTACTGTTTCATAGCCAATATATGAAAACCGGATGGTATATTTACCCGGCTTCAGCCCGTTAAAGCGATATACTCCGTCGTGTCCTGTCTGAACGCCATTATATGTCCCTGCAATTACAACGCTTGCTCCTGCCAGGGGATCGTCGTTTAAGTCAGACACTTTCCCTCTCAGGATTTGGCCATTCACGCATTCCGGGACAATCAGAAAACGCGAAATAAAAACAAATAGAAGTAATGAAAAATGAATTTTCATTGTAGAGTGTTAATTTTAATATTGTCACAGGATGCTTTTTCCCTTCGCCGGCATTACCCGGATCAGGTGTAAGGGTATGATCTCAGCCCGTAATATTAAGGCACCCCGTTTTCGACATAGCAAAATTACTATCTTTTATCAGAAACTGATCAGTTAATTCAGATTTTTCTTAAATTGCCATATTAAACGGGGATCTTCATGCAGACTCTTCTTGAAAAACTGAACTATAAAGGACAGAAGCGTATAATTATTCTTAAAGCAGAAAAGAATTTTAAGTTGGCTCCCCACAGGGAAATTAAAGATATCCAGATAGATACTGAAATAGATCTGAGGTATCCGTATGATTTTATGATAATTTTCGTCAGAAAAGCCGAGGAAGTTGAAGAAGTCACTCCTGTCGTACTGCATAATCTTGCTGTAGATGGTATCCTCTGGTTCTGTTATCCAAAAAAAACATCAAAGAAGTATACTTCAGATATCAGCAGGGATCACGGATGGAAAGCATTAAACATTCTTGAGTTTTTTGGCATCCGCATAGTAAATATCGATGAAGACTGGTCGGCTTTGAGATTCAGGAATATCAAATATATTAAGTCTACTTCAGAAAAGTTCATACGGGAAAAAATTTAGAAAGGAGGGAGATGATTAAAACCGCAATAATCGATACTCCTCTCGGAGATATGGCAGCTGCTGCCACAAAGGAAGGCATTTGTCTGCTTGAATTCACTAGCAGGCCTGCTCTGGAATCTGAATTCAACAGACTTGCCCTTACTTTCAGTGAAACAGTCATTTCAGGAAGCAACAAGCATCTTAGAGCACTGAAAAAACAACTGAAAGAATACTTCAAAGGAAAGCGGAAAGAGTTTTCACTGCCACTGATAACTCCGGGGACCGATTTTCAGCTTGCAGTCTGGGATCATCTTAAGCAGATCCCTTATGGAAAAACCAAATCCTACCTGGAACTGGCTAAATTGATCAAAAATCCGGGAGCTGTTAGAGCAGTTGCAGGAGCAAACGGATCAAACAGGATTGCGATAATAATCCCTTGTCACAGGGTGATCGGCGCCGACGGGGATCTTGTAGGTTATGGCGGAGGGCTCGATAAGAAAAGATGGCTTATTGAACACGAAAGGAGATATTCAGGCAAGCCTATCGATGGTACTCTTTTCTGATTTATATGTTAATTCAAAAATCAATAAAATGAAATTACTAGTTCAACAAAGAGGTCTTTTGCTTATTTTTTGTCTTTTAGCTATTGTCCTTTTAACCGGATGTGCTAAAAATGAGGTTATCGATCAATGTCTGACTGGTCACAGGTATGGATTCTTCGGAGGATTATGGCATGGATTTATAGCCCCGTTCGACTTTATCGGGATGCTTTTCAACAAGGATATCACTATGTTCGCTCCCAACAACAATGGTGGATTATATGCTCTCGGGTTCTTATTGGGTAGCGGCGGCTGGGGATTTTTCGGAAGCAAAGGGGTCCATAAGGTCCAGCACCGGAGAGTCAATATTCAGTCGAAGAAATTTGATGATGCGGAAGTAATTGAGTGAAAAAAGTCTCTTCTTAAATCCCTCCCCCATCTCAATATATAACCTGGTTTAAGTAAATTTGCCATGCTTAATAAATTTCTCAGGAAATCAAGTATTTTCATATTCTGTTTACTTCCACTCCCTGCACTTTTCAGCTGCGTTTCATCAAAAGAATTACCTCCCGGACAAATATCAAAAGCCCCGAACTGGAAGAACCTCTATTATTTTCATTCCGGTGACAGTACCTGGATAGTTAAGCCGGTTACTGAAGCCGGAAATCAGTTTACAGGGTTGATCTATAATCCTGAAGTGATCAAAAAAAGCCGTCAGGTTCATATTTACGCTGAACCACCTTCCACCGTTAAGATAGTGAACGACAAACTGACAGTTCCGATGGAGAATATTGTAAGGGTCGAAAACTCTAAAGTAAATCCCGGAATGATCATTGCATCAGTTGGGCTTGTAGCCCTTTTATTCCTTCTTCCGACAATACTATAACCTGTAAATACTTTTTGTTTAATTTGCCTCAAAATTCTAACACTGACAAAAATGGAAGTAAAATCAAATGAACATGATTGTTGTCCGGTGTTTGAACCCGGACTATGGGATCAAAAGACCCATGAATGGATACAGAAGCCATTTATACGAGATTACATTCCTCAGTTTCTCCATATGCCTTTGCCATCAATGATGGGAAGGATCATTGGCAGGATGTGGAAAAAAGCTGAGGGTGCCGGTGCTGCGCCTGAACTAAAGGACTTTCTTCTTCTGGCTTATGATCCCTCACCCTGGAAAAGCGAACTCTATATGAATGTCACCAAAGAAGTACCTGGTGCTGAAAATGTTACACTTAGCGGCACTTTCATCACAAAGGTCTTTGATGGACCGTATAAAAGTGTGCCAGGGTATCTGAAGGAGTTTTACATCTATCTGGATTCTCTCGGCAAAAAGGCGAAAAAGATTTATTTCTACTTTACTACCTGTCCGAAATGTGCAAGAAAATATGGCCATAACTATATAGTTGCATTTGCTGA
>CAZCQC010000195.1:0-5706 GCA_964500155.1 uncultured Rikenellaceae bacterium
TCGTAAAACAAATGATGATTTAAGGGCTGCAATAAAAAGAGCAATTGCGACTGTCAGTGTACCCAGTGAAATTTGAGTCACTGCAACAGAGGTCAATGTTGCAACTATTAATCCTGCCAGCACAAAAAGATAAGTTCTGTATGGAATTATATGATTTTTTTCATTCTCCATTCTAACACTCATAATTAGGTAATAAGATAAAACAGAGGAAACAGGAAAATCCAGATAAGGTCTACAAGATGCCAGTACAGGCCGCTGTTTTCAAGCAAAACATAATTTTCAGAATCAATTTTGTTTCGAATAATTTTTGCCGTAATGACCCCGATAAAGGCAAGTCCGATTATTATGTGCAATGCATGAAGTCCGGTCATAAAAAAGTACAAACCATAAAAAAGAACATCTCCCTGACCGCGCAATGCTAAAACCGCGGATCCCGGGTAAATATGTTCCTTAAGATGACTTCCCCATTCAAAGTATTTATTTGCAAGGAAAGCCAATCCAAGGAAGATTGTTATGCCAATCAGCAAAAGTGCAAATTTTTTATTTTTCCTCTGAATTGCCGTAATCGACATAGCGATTGTTGTGCTGCTTACTAAGAGAATAATAGTATTTATTGTTCCAATAAAGACACTCAACTCTTCTGCAGCAAGATGGAATGCTTCAGGATTTCTGTAACGGTATACTGTATACACCACGAATAATCCACCGAATAACAGCATTTCCGTAAAGAGGAATAACCACATTCCTGTCTTGGATGCCAAATCGTCACGATGGGTCTCAGCTGCCATATTTATTTGTAGTCGTAAGGTCCTTTGGTAATTACAGGAGTCTCTGTAAAATTTTCAACCGGGGGAGGAGAAGGTATGGTCCATTCCAGAGTCTTTCCGCCCCAGGGATCTGAAGAAGCTTTAGCCCCTCCTTTTAATGAAGCAAACAGATTGATAATAATAATTCCCAGACCGGAATAAAGAACCCATGATCCCATAGTTGAAATGATATTACCGGCATGAAATACCTCATCATAATCGAAATACCTTCTTGGCATCCCTTTAAATCCAAGGTAAAACATAGGGCCATAGAGTGTTATAAATCCAATAAAAAAAAGTATCAGACCTATGTTAGCCCATCTTTTGTCATACATTTTACCGGTGATTTTTGGAAACCAGTAATGCATAGCTCCGAAAAAGGCAAATCCCGTACCACCGAATACGATAAAATGAAAATGGGCAACAACAAAATGGGTATTATGTAAATGCACATTAGCTGCAAGTGAACCAAGAATAAGACCGGAAAATCCACCGATCATGAATACAAAAATAAAAGCAATTGCCCAGTAGAATGGAGTCTGAAGATCAATAGAACCCTTGTGCATTGTCGAAATCCAGTTGAATACCTTTATTGCACTTGGGATGGCTACAAGAAATGTCAGAAGTGAAAAAGTATAAAGAGCTGTTCCGCTCATTCCGGACGTGAACATATGATGTCCCCAAACGAAATATCCTACAAAAGCTATTGCAAGGACTGAGACAACCATAAATTTATAACCGAATATTGTTTTATGGGAGAAAGTCGTTATGATCTCAGAAATTGCTCCCATGGCAGGTAATATCATAATATAAACCGCCGGATGACTGTATGTCCAGAACAGATGTTGATACAGAAGAGGATCGCCTCCAAGGGAAGGATCGAAAAATCCTATATGGAGTGTCCTTTCAGCAACAACCATCAGGAGTGTAATTCCAATTATCGGAGTTGCAAGCAGCTGGACCCATGCGGTCGCATAAAGTGACCATGGGAATAATGGCATTTTCAGCCATGTCATACCCGGTGCACGCATCCTGTGTATGGTTACCAGGAAGTTTAGACCGGTCAGAATAGATGAAAACCCCAGAACAAATGCCCCAAATACTGCAGGAAGCATGGTTCCGGTAGTTCTGAAGCTGTAAGGGGCGTAAAATGTCCATCCGGTATCAGGAGGTCCCTCTCCTGCAAACTGAGATATTATTACCAGAGTAACCCCTGTAACATACAGATACCAGGAAAGAAGATTGAGTTTTGGAAAAGCAACATCTTTTGCCCCGATCATTATAGGTAAAAGAAAATTACCAAATACAGCAGGTAATCCTGGTATAACAACGGCAAAAATCATCACTATTCCATGCAGGGTAAAGAAGGCGTTATAGGCTTGAGCACCCATAAGGGTGTTGCCCGGGGCAATAAGTTCAAACTTCAACAACAAACCCAGGGTTGCACCGATTACAAAGAGGGAAAGAATAGAAAACAGGTATAATAAACCTATCCTTTTATGGTCAGTGGAGAATATCCAGGAAAAGAGGCCATTATTTTTTCCTTTATAATCAAGATAGCTGGGCTCTGTAATCTCTTTCTGAGTATTCATTTACTTTGCCTTCTTTTTAAATTTTACCCTGGATAACGCCAGAATTAAAAATATCACAACAACAAAAAACATAATCACTATTGCCGAAACCCTGGTTACATTAAAAACAAACTGATTGCCCTGGTCATCATAGGAATAACAGACTGCAAGAAGCCGGTTGATGCTGGGACCAATCTTCCCTTCTGCCGCTTCGACCATCGTAATCTTGATATCGAAAGGTAAAAAATCTATCCCCCTGAGGTATCGTACGATCTTTCCATCAGAGGCAAGGGCTATCAGTCCCGTGGGATGAACATACTGGTCGTTAAGCTTTTCATAATTAAAACCAACTGAATTAGTTAATTTGGCAATGTTTAAGCTGTCAGAAACAAAAAACTGCCACTGTTTTGCCGACTCTTTGTCCTTCATCGTACTTATATAACTGGCTTTCTTCTTAATTCCTAAATCAATCCTTTCGGTTGGATCGAAACTTATTGTAATAACATCATAATCTTTACCAAGCTGAAGATCTACCTGATCAATGAATTTGGAGATTCCCCACATCAGAGGACTACATGTGCCCGGGCATCGATAATAAACCAGATTCAGAATGGTTGGCTTGTTTATCAGCTCCTTCAGAAGTACAGTATCACCCAACTCATTAACCAGCTTTATGCTGAGATCTGCAAATTGTCCCTGCTTTTCTTCAAATCCAATTTGCATCTGCTGATTGAAGAGAGATGTTTGAGGATTGGATTTAATACTAATCAGAAAAAGGGATATTACAAGGATCAGTTTAAATTGACTCATTGAGATATACAAGATTATTTAAGGTCTATTCTTTCCCTGGTTTTTCTGTCTCGGAATATATACCGGCTATCATTAACGAGCCACCCATAAGTGATATGTCTTTTAAAAGAGCAATCAGAGTAGCAGTAGTGTCAATTCCATTTATCAGGTGTGGTAAATGTATTGTGATGATAAAAATAAAAAGAAGGAGTGCAAGTAATAATGTTGAAATAGTGACAAATTTTTTGGTTAAGATGCTGATGCTTGCCAATATCAACATTATACCTGTCAGGATCATTATAAATCCAGTTCTTGGGATAAAGGAAGTCAGCATTCCCAGGTAGTAATCCATCATTAAAAAATGATTGATTCCAAAAACTGCAAAAGGAAGTGCAAAAAGAATTCTTCCAATCGTTGTAATTTTTTTCATTATCAATTTTTTATAATTTTCTGAACAGATTATTCCTTTTTTCAGCCACTTATGAACACAGGGGCTAATAAACTGTTAAAGATCAGAGATCTGTTAAAGGGTTGTATTCTCAGGGACAGGTTTGAATTTCTTTACAGTATATCCAGTCCCTGTAATCGCAGCTTTTATTTTCACAGTGTCAGTAATCCCGGGAAAAAATTCAACCAGAGCATTGCCAGTAACATAAGAAGCCTTTACTGATTTTATTCCTTCAAGCTTTGTAATTCCAGCCTGAATTGTCTGCTCACATCCGGTACATGTCATTCCTCCAATTGAAACCTCAATAAGAGATTTTTCCATTGAAGCATCCCCGTTGGGTGATTTTTTGCTTTTGCCGCAGGAAACCACAGCCAGAACAATGAATAATCCTATCAGGAAGATGGTCTGCCTTTTTCTTGACATATTGAACAGGTTTAAAGTTAATTAGTTACAGGAAATTGTTCCTATAAAAGTATGAATTTTTTCTTTCTAAGCTTCAAAAAGTCTCAAAAATCACAATCCGGTGATAATAATTAGTTTAAATTGAACAAAACAATTAAATTGTTGTTAACTCTAAAAATTTATTGAATGGAACGCAAAATCTTTTTAAAGAACATTGGCCTTGGTATAATGGGCTTTTTATATACAGCAAAATCCTTCGCTGATGAACCGAAAAACTTAAATAATTTAACAATGGAAAAATTTGATATTCATGTATTCCCGGCATTACCATATGCCTACGATGCGCTTGAGCCTTATTTTGATGCACGCACAATGGAGATCCATTATGACAGACATCATAGAGCATATTTCAATAATTTCACTGCAGCGATTAAAGGTACAAGCCTTGAAAACAGCACAATAGAGCAGATTTTCTCAAAGGTTTCGGAAGCAGGAGACACTGTCAGAAATAACGGCGGCGGTTTTTATAACCATGTCTTCTTCTGGAATAACCTTGCACAGAGATCTGCAGGTCCGTCAGCAGATTTAACAGCCGCACTGACTAAGGAGTTCGGAACCTTTGAGAAATTTAAGGAACTTTTCAGTAATTCAGCAAAGACACGCTTCGGAAGCGGCTGGGCATGGCTGTATGTTACGGCTGATAAAAAACTGGCTGTGGGAAGCACCCCTAACCAGGATAATCCTCTGATGGACGTCTCAGCGATAAAAGGGATCCCATTGCTGACAATCGATGTATGGGAGCATGCCTACTACCTGAAATACCAGAACAAAAGAGCAGATTATGTTGAGGCTTTCTGGAATGTGATAAACTGGGAAGAGGTAAGTAAAAGGTTTAAAGAGGCTGTCAGATAGGTATCGGCAATTTCTCCCCTTTGGGGGAGATGCCCGCCATCTGGCGCGGCAGAGGGGGTTTCGTTATGTATACAGAAACCTCTTTATCTTCAGCGTTGCTGTTTTCTGGAATGGAACCGGTTGCAAAACAACCTTGTTTATCTGGCAGAATTTACTTACATTTGAATTAACGTATTCCTGAAGTTCAAGTAGCAATTCCTCCTTTTTTTCCTCATACTGCCTGCTCACGTCATCCTTGAGGTTCTGATATTTCTTCTCAAGCTCCTCCATGTTAAGGTGCACATAGGCAACCAGCTTACCTTTTTGCTGTATAACAAGCGATTCTACAACAAACCTGAAATTATTGATGACCGATTCTATCTCCTCGGGATAAATATTTTCTCCGCTTGCTCCAACAATCATATTCTTGAGCCTTCCCTTTATATAAAGGTTCATTCGTGAGTCAAACACACCAAGATCTCCTGTTTTGAACCAGCCGTCTTCCGTAAGAACTTCTCTGGTCATTTCGGGCTCCTTATAGTATCCTTTCATTACGCTTGGACCCCGGGCCCAAATCTCACCTTCCCCGGTTTTACTGTCGGGGTTGTTTATTTTAAGCTCGATTCCCTCAATTGCGGGACCTGTTGAATCAAAAACTGATTTTGAAGGATTGGCGCCGGCAAGCAATGGCGAAGTTTCTGTGAGACCGTAACCAATAGCATACGGAAATTTTGCTTCAAGCAGAAATTTCTCAACACTCTTGTTAAGCTTGGCCCCGCCGATGCCAAAGAATTTCAGA
>CAZCQC010000196.1:0-3492 GCA_964500155.1 uncultured Rikenellaceae bacterium
TTTATGAAGCGACAGAACCTTTTCAACCATCTGGTCAAGAGAACGGATCATACATTTCAGTTTACTTGCTTGCAGCCGCTGAAAGAAGGATACTGTCGTATTTTGCCTGTTCTGAATCGGATCTGGAGGTCAGGACGATAGGGACCTGGGCGCCGAGGATGATAGACGCTACTTTTGCCTTGGCAAAGAAAACCAGCGATTTATAGAGCACATTACCGACTTCAATATCGGGCATAAGGAGCAGATCAGTATCGCCTGCCACTTCACTTTTAATACCTTTATGCTGAGCGCTTTCAAGACTGACGGCATTATCAAATGCAAGAGGTCCGTCAATTATGCAGTTCCTTATCTGTTCGCGCTGATTCATTTTTGAAAGCAAGGCGGCATGCAATGTAGCTTCCATATTCTCGTTCACCATTTCAACTGCTCCCAGGACAGCTACCTTGGGCATTACATAACCGAGCCTGTTAAGGAATGCAACCGAGTTATTGACGATGGAGATCTTGTCCTTAAGGTTTGGTGCAATATTCATTGCAACATCAGTCACAGCGATAAGCTTGTGATAGGTGTCCACTTCAAAAAGAGCAATATGTGATAGCAGATTACCTGTTCTGAGGCCCCATTCCTTGTTCAGGACGCATTTAAGCAGCAAAGAGGTACCAACCTTCCCCTTCATAAGTATATCCGCCTGCTTGCTGCTGAGCATCTTTACAGCCGTCTCGACTGATTTATCTATTTCCGGTTCATGAATAATCCTTAATCCGGTAATATCATAACCATTTTCTCCGCATAAAGCTTGTATCCCCTCTGTGTCGCCGATAAATATCGGTTCAATAATTTCATCTTTCCAGGCTCTCAGAACCGCTCCCAGGGAGTGCTGATCCTGTGCTGCAGCGAGTACAAGTTTCTTCCTTGGTTTACCAGCAACGATCCCTTTAAGGTCGGACATACTTTTTAACACCATATTATTTATCGCTTAAAAGTTGCAACTTAAACTGTATGATGCTCGACTATGTACTTAGTGTCGGCAGCTATTACAAACTCTTCATCAGTTGTCACACACATAACAGTAGCTCTCGAATCTGGTTTTGAAATTACCATATCCTTCCCGCGAACCCCGTTATTTGCATCAAAATCAAATTTTATTCCGAGCGATTCCATATCAGAGCATATCATAGCTCTCATCTTGTAGTCATTCTCTCCTACTCCTCCTGTAAAAACAAGAAGATCAAGTCCGTTCAGGACAGCAATATACGATCCAATAAATTTCTTGACTTTGTAAGCATACATATTAAGAGCAAGCAGTGCTTTCTCATTACCTTCCGCTGCAGCTACCTCAAGGTCGCGCATATCGGAAGAGAGTCCTGATATACCTGCCACGCCACTCTTCTTGTTTATCAGGTTATTAACTCCGGTGACATTTAGGTGTTCCTTATCGGCAATATAAATAAGCACACCTGCATCTATTTCACCTGTTCTGGTTCCCATAATCAGTCCGTCAACAGGTGTAAAACCCATTGAAGTATCTATTGACCTGCCCCACTGTATTGCAGTAATTGATGCCCCATTACCAAGATGACATGTTATGATCTTCAGATCCTTCACATCCTTCCCAAGTAATTTTGCAGCCTTGTTTGCAACAAATTTGTGGCTTGTTCCGTGGTATCCGTATTTTCTGATCTTGTACTTGTCATAGTATTCATAAGGCAAAGCATACATATAGACATAATCGGGCATTGTCTGATGGAATGAAGTGTCAAAAACCGCAACCTGCGGCACACCGGGAATAAGCTTTTCAACTGAAAGGATACCTTTAAGGTTTGCCGGGTTATGTAGCGGGGCAAGCTCAATGTTTACCTCGATCTGCTTCTTTACTTCGTTATCGATCAGTACACTCTCCTTGTAGCTCTCACCACCATTGACAACCCTGTGACCAACAGCCTTGATCTGATTCACATCTTTTATTACTCCATGCCTTGGATCTGTCAGGGCAGCCATTACAAGATTTATTCCGGTTGTATGGTCAGGAATATCGTTTATTACCCTGTAAGGTTCCCCTTCAGTTGGTTTATGGGTCAAGATACTATCAACGAGGCCGATCCGTTCAAGAAGTCCTTTTGCAAGCAGCTTGTGACCGTCGGACATGTCAAACAACTGGTATTTAATTGATGAGCTTCCGCAATTTAAGACAAGGATGATCATTTGTATAAATGTATTTATTAATCTGTTGGTACTATTTTTTCCCCGCTGCCTGATTGGCGGTAATTGCTATCATGCTTACGATATCGTTTACCGAACAACCCCTCGAAAGATCATTTATCGGAGCTGCCATCCCCTGAAGAATAGGTCCGATTGCTTCCGCGTTAGCCAGGCGTTGGACAAGTTTATAAGCGATATTGCCGCAATTGAGATCAGGAAAAACAAGAACATTGGCATGACCGGCTATCTTACTGCCGGGAGCTTTCTTTTGCCCAATCGCTTCAACCAGAGCAGCATCACCCTGCAGTTCACCGTCGATCATCAGGTCGGGCGCCATTTCCTGTGCAATTTTTGTAGCACTTATAACTTTGTCAACAAGTTCATGCTTTGCACTACCCTTTGTTGAAAAGCTCAGCATAGCAATTTTGGGTTCAAAACCGCCGATGGCTCTTGCCGTATTAGCAGTAGCAACAGCTATTTCTGCAAGTTCCTTGTCAGTAGGGTCAGGATGAACAGCTCCATCAGCAAAAATTATTACACCATCCTCACCGAATTTCTTATCCTGCAGAATCATGATAAATGCACCCGAAACAACCGATATACCCGGAGCGGTCTTGACGTAATGGAAGGCAGGACGAAGAACATCGCCAGTAGCATGGTCAGCACCGGATACCTCACCATCAGCATCACCATTTTTAATCATCAGAACGCCAAGGTAGAGAGGATCTTCAATAAGGCGGGAAGCCTCTTCCTTTGTCATACCCTTGTTCTTTCTGATCTCCACCATCATATTAATGTAGTGTTCCTTTTTGTCATGAGATTTTGGATTTACAATCTTTGCTTTTGAAAGGTTTTTTAATCCAAGCTGTGCTGCATGCGAGGCAATTTCCTCAGGATCGCCGATCAGAATTATCTGCGCCAGTCCTTCAGCTATGGCTATATCAGCTGCTTTAATATTTCTTTCCTCATAACCTTCAGGCAACACGATCCGCATATTATGTTTTTTTGCACTCAGTTTGATTCGATCTATTAATTCCATTGTATATCAGTTATTTAGTATTTAAAACATTCAGCTTTAAATGTAAGAAAAAAAAGTCCTATTTAACTACCGAGCTATGATGAATATTTTTAAAAAGGTTTTTTACACAAAATCATTCCTGTCGTTTGATTTATTCTGAAAGATGATAAATCATTTTCTAAATTTGCGGTTTTAAAATAAAATGGAAATGGATTCTCTTGCAACAAGGCTAGACTCCCTGAAAGAAATTCTTGAAGGTGATCTCAAATACGACA
>CAZCQC010000197.1:0-5163 GCA_964500155.1 uncultured Rikenellaceae bacterium
CTTCTCTCAGATTCCCTTGCCTCATTGGCTCTTGATTCAGCAGCCCTTCTTTCAGATTCCCTAGCCTCATTGGCTCTTGATTCAGCAGCCCTTCTTTCAGATTCCCTAGCCTCATTGGCTCTTGATTCAGCAGCCCTTCTCTCAGATTCCCTAGCCTCATTGGCTCTTGATTCAGCAGCCCTTCTTTCAGATTCCATTGCCTCATTAGCTCGTGATTCAGCTCCCCTTCTTTCGGATTCACTTGTCCCAGATGCTCTTGTTTCTGAATTTCTTATCTCCACAATTCTTCTTCCGGCATCCGTGCTCCCAGCTCTCCTCTGCTCTTCCGTCCTGCTTTCGGCAGAAGTCCTCCTGTCGGTTACAGACGATTGCGGGGTTCTTCTGCTGGTAATTGATGTACCGGAAGTCCTGCGGCTTTCGTTGTCAGTGGAGGCCTGGATCCTTCTGTAGAGTTCTGCACCTTCAATCCTCTGCTCAGGCCGAGAGTAGGTTTCCCTGTAGCTGTCCTGTGAGATCCTGTGGCTCACCTGTGACGATTGCTGGCGTATACCGTTAAAATAGAAGTCGTTATAGCGGTGGTACCTCTGGTAGCCACAGTGATTATAATAAGTGTAGTAAAAATGGTTCCAGCCCGAATGGTATCCATAGTAGTAATCCCAGTAGTAAGGTCTCCAGGGATTCCAGTAACCGGGGTAGTAACCCCAGTGCCATGATGAATGCCATCCTTTGTAATGCGGACGGCAGATGTTGACCGCTATCGGCCAGTCATAGATATCCCAGTAGTAATTATTGATTACAGTTATGTTTTCAGCATAAAATGGATCTGTGTAAATTCTCTGGTTGCGTTTTTTCGTTATTACAGGTTCGATCACATAATTCCTTCCATAAAGAGCCACATCACCAATGAGCTGTATCATCACTCTTTTCCGGCGCAGTTTCTGTACGGTGAAAACTGCAATATCCTGATACTCATTCCGACCAAGAAGGGCACGTAATACTATTGTATGGACCTTTTTGTCGACATAGTCCGAGACAGTTATATAATCAACAAAATTATCACCATTAAGGTCGAGGTTGTTAATCCTTGAATCCGGGTCATTAAGACTTCTCTCGAAGTCTTCAAGAGTTTCGGAATTCCGGAACAGATCCATGACCGCATAGAGGTTGAAGTTATCGCCCGGGAGACCCAGGTGTTCCCTCGGATAGTCCTGTGCCCTGACTGTAGTCGCTGAGGCTATCAGGAGTGCGAGGATCGATTTGATAATCAGTTTTTTCATCTCTTTTGTGTTTATGAAGATCTGGCTCTTCAGAGATATCAAAGCAAAGGATGTGCCAAAACGCTATGAAAGTTGACCCCTTCACTTATTGAGCAGCTCTAAGGCAGTTTCCACAATTCGTTTTGTATCTGGTATTGCCTGCTTTTCAAGAGAATGTGAATAAGGAATTATGGTTTCAGTACAAACCCGGCTGAACTTAAACCTGATCGAATTTTCCAGGACAAGAGCGGCAATTTCACCGGAAAGGCCAAACTGTTTGTAGTCTTCATCGATAACAAGCAGACGGCCAGTCTTTGAAACTGAACTTACTATCGCAGAACTGTCAAGTGGGGATACAGTTCTAAGATCTAAAACTTCTGCCGACACACCCCGGGCTTTAAGTAGTCCGGCTGCCTCCATTGCACGATGGACGCTAACGCCAAGAGTGACAATGGATATATCAGTTCCGGACCTTCTGACTATTGCTTTTCCGAAAGGAATGGGGGACCATTTATCAGGTACCTCTCCCTTATGTCCGTTTTTTGGTACATCATAATCGAGATCTCTTCCTCCACTTCCTAAATAATCGCGCCAATAATCTGCAAGTAATTTATGTTCAAGATAAACAACAGGTCCGTCATACTGAATAGCTGCCAACATCAAACATCCGGCATCGGCCGGATCGGAGGGAACAACTGTGATTAGTCCGGGGATGTGGGCGAGCCAGCCCCAAAGGGTTTGCTCGTGTTGTCCACCATCACCATAACCACCTCCACATGAGGCACGGATCACCAGAGGAACTTTCCAGTCAGACCCTGAAAAGAACTCAACCTTTGAAGCATGATTTAACAGCCCATCCATTGCAACGCCAATAAAATCCACAAGCATTATTTCAACTATTGGTCTTAGTCCTGCCATTGCAGCCGTAACTCCCGCACCAAGGAAGGCACTTTCACTGACAGGAGTGTTTATTACTCTTTTCTCACCAAACCTCGAAAAAAGATTCACGCGGAGAAGATGCACATCTTCTCCCATGATAATAACATTCGGATCTTCGCTCATCGACTGAGCTATTGCATCCTCAATTGCATCTGCAAAACTCAATGTTCTCATTCCTGATAACTCTCCATATAAATCTTTAAAACCTCCTCCACCATAGAAACCATTTCATCATTTACATCCTTTTCAATTACTTCTATTTCTTTTATTTCACCGTCCAGTTTTTTCCGCAGCAAGAATAAAGGGTCATTTACTTCGGAATCCCTGTCTTTTCCTGTCTTTGTTATAAGGGATAACACATCTTTTATGCTTCCAACCCGGTCACTAATTGGGGCGCCTCCAAATCTTGTAATTGACTTTATGAGGCCCGGGGTAATTTTTCTTAGCTCTTTAAGCGGCTTTCTGACAATTCTTAATAATGGATCTCCAAGAAAATGACCATAGAAATGCTTGCATTTTATCAGAATGAAACAGGGTCCTTCTCCTGCCCGGGCTTTTGCAATTGCTTCATTAGTAGTCTGCCAGATGATTTCAACATCTGTTCCGTCCAGCTCTTTTGCCGGAATATCAAATGCTTCGGCCCTCTCTTTTAAATTGCCTGCTGTTACTTCAGAAGAAACAGTTGTTATAGCCATATCGTTGTCTTTACAGACAAATAAAACAGGTAATTTAAATACTGATGCCAGATTAAAGGACTCCATCATCATCCCCTCATTGACAGCACCCTCTCCAAAAAATGACACAGCTATTTTCCCTGGCCTTAGATGCTTTGCTGCCAATGCAAAGCCAGCAGCTGCCGGACCTGAAGAGCCGACAATCCCGGACGATGCAAGAAGATGTGACCGGGAGAAAATATGCATATGACCTCCCATTCCTGAGCAAAGCCCCTGTGGATGGCCCATGAATTCCAGAAGCAGTTTTTTAGGATCCAGCCCCCGGATGATTGAAGGAGAAGTTCCTCTGTGGTCAAGAGCTAATGCATCGCCATCAACCAATTGGGTAACAATTACGGCATTTATTGCTTCCTCGCCTATGCCTGTATGCATTTCGCCGGTTATAAGACCGTCATTCCATATTTGAACAACATGTTCCTCGAAAACCCGGCTTCGGTACATCTGCCGGTAAATATTTAAAAGATCAACGGGATTCATATTATTTCCTGTTCTGATATCAAATTTACACCCTGCTTAAGCTAAAACAATCCCTTTTAATCAATTATTGAATTAATCTCAATAGTCTGGCTACAGGTAATGGACGACAGGCGACAGTCAATGGGGTATAGTCACCCATTAAATAGTCTTTCCACTATATCTTTTTCTCGTAGACCCTGTACCTCCTCAGTGGCTTTGCATTGAGTTTATGAATAGCATTATTCATTGGGGCGTTATCCTCAAGGACGTAGTTGATCTCCATCCAGGTTTCAGGTGTATAGAGAGACTCACACAGGGCACGATACAAAAGACTGTCGATACCTTTCCCATGATACTCCGGAATAACTCCAAGGGCAAAAAGACGGTAATGACGCAGTTTTGGTATTCCAATGAGAAGCTTAAGCCATCCAAATGGAAATAGACGCCCATTCAAACCTTTCAATATCCGGTTTATATCAGGAAGAGTAATCGCAAACCCGATAGGTTTGCCTTTAGGGTCTTCAGCAAAGATTACTCCTTTTGGCTGAATAATTGGCTTCAAATCATGTGCAACAGCTTCTGCTTCTTCCTTTGTTACAGAGGTATAACCCCAATTGTTGATGAGGCTCCTGTTCGACAGTTCAATAACACTCTGTACATCTGCATCATAGTTCTTCATATCAACCTGACGGATATGAACACCGTATCGCTTTCTGACATCATCTGTAAGAGTCATAATTCTTTCAGGTATGGTGTAACCCTCCTTTATTGAAATATAATACACCAGCAGATCCTTTATCTTTTCAAGGTCAAAGGATGCCATATGATCAATATAATAAATAGGATTATAGGGTGCCATCACCACCGGTGAGGGACTGAAACCCTCCACAACCAGTCCCCACTCCTGGGATACAAAGCTCCAGGGTCCTCTCATTTTTGTCATGCCTTTATTCCGGAGCCAGTCTGCAGCTGTTTCAAAGAGCATTGAAGAGGCTTTTGTATCTTCAATACATTCATAATAGCCGAATAACCCGATCGGTTCCTTCCAGGTCTCCAGAGCCAGTCTGTCAATGAAAGCGGCTATTCGTCCAATTGATTTTTTATTTTCCTCAAGAATGAACAGGGCATTTTCGCAATGACCAAGCATTGGATTACGTTTCTTATCAAACTGACTGAATTGTTCATCCAATAGCGGAGGCACCCATACCGGATCATTTTTATACAGTCTGTATGGAAGATCAATAAATCTTTTCAGATCAGATTTTGTAATAACCGGGTATATATTCATTTTTCAGAATGACATGGATTCAGAGAGCCTTCTGAATCTTTCATAGATCTTTTCACCCTTCACAATTCTTTCAGCATTACTGCCCAGTTGTTTTTTAAGATTTTCCTGATCTGGTTCCGGACCAATGTATTTCAAATTACCCGGTCCAAATTGACTTACATACCAGCCACGGGCACGGATCTTTTTATCACTGACTGCAGTGATATCAACATCGTAATTTGATTCACCGGTAGAATAAAATAGATAGTCGGTAACAGTAAAGGGTTGAAGTCCTTCATTGATCCTGTGACTTGGAAAGTATAAATGATAAGCAGCTGCCCGTGCTGCGTCAAGCGTCATGAAAGCTGACATACGATGGTCGGTTTTATGCCATTTCATCCAGGAAGAACCCGGGTCCATACTGAGTACAACATCGGGGCGGTATTTTCTTATCAACCTGCATACTTGTTCACAAAGCTCTTTTTGCGGAACATATTCCAACATCCCGTCA
>CAZCQC010000198.1:0-5598 GCA_964500155.1 uncultured Rikenellaceae bacterium
AGTTGCAGGTAGTTGAAAAGCCTCTTGATTCAAAGGGTGCTTTTATGGCAGATAAATATATTAAAATAAAAATATCAGGTTACCCGGACCTGAATCCACCCTAAAAGTGCTAAATTCAACATAATTTTAATGGAGATACTATTTATGAGAAAGACACCCCTTATGGTGGCGCTTCAGGCAATAATTGTTTTTTCTATGACAAACCTGCCGGGAAATGCCGTTCCTTTACCTATGATAAGTGATCCTGCCACAAGGATTATAAATCTTAAAGTCCAGGCTGCCGATACTCCATTAGCAGTTGAAGATAAAAATCCTGTCTTCAGCTGGCAGATGATCTCTGAAACAATTGGTCAGAGGCAAAGTGCATTTCAGATAATAGTGAAAAGAAAAGAGGATAAAAGTATTACATGGAACAGTGGTAAGGTTGAAAGCGGTCTCTCTGTCGATATCAGGTATGGAGGTAGCTCACTTGAGCCGGAAACTGAATACTCATGGGAGCTGACCGTATGGGACAAAAAAGGGAAATCCTTAACCCAATCTTCCTGGTTCGAAACCGGCCTGATGAATCCTGCCATTGAAGCCTGGGATGGCGCAAAATGGATTGGTACAAATAAACTTACTCTGGATGCTGCATCTGCAAGTCTGTTTGAAATCAGAACAGATTTCCGGATATCCCCGGGAAGCAGTGCTGTATCGTTAATACTCGGTGCAAATGATTTTCGCTTTAATGATGGTTTTCAAAATATTGAGAATGTAAAAGGTGAAAACTACATCCGCTTTGAACTGGATATCTCCGGTGTGGGAAAACAAAAGGGTGCTTGCTTAAATATTTACAGGGTTGGATATGTTAAAAATGATTCTCCTGATATACCTTATAAAGTAATTTCAGCAGAGAAGTATCCTGACACCAATATCAACAAGATCATTACCGAAGCCAATAAGAATAGTATTCACAACCTGAGTATCGCTGTGGATGCCAGTAATATTACGATCCAGATCGACAGTCAGACTTTGCAGACAAACGCTCCGGCAACACCAGGGGGTTTGCCCGCGGGAGCACCTCCGACAGGTGGAGGCCCTCCAAGGGGAAGCCGCGGTGCGAGCATAACAATTACCAATTATGGTTCAGGTGGTAATTTTAATACTTTTCCTAACCTGAATTCAATCGGATTTGCTTCCAGGCCGGGAGATGAAGTAATTTTAACCAACTACAGGATAAATAATAAAGGCCAGAGCAGCACTGATAATAATGTTGTGTTTGATGCAAATACCGGTTGTACTTATTCATTATTTGAAAGAATTCCGGGAGTTACGTTGGGTATGGGAGGGAATGAAATTACCGTAAAAAACATTACAGAAAAAACAATTGCAGGATATGCTGACCCCAGCTTTGGCTCACTGACAATGCTGAGAACTATGTTTTCTACAGGATCAGGAAAGAGAGTTGCAAAGGCTAAAATGTATGTGACCTCGATGGGTGCTAATGAGGTCTTTATAAATGGAAATAGGATGGGGGATGACTGGTTTGGCCCGGGCGACAGCCAGTTTCGCGAGACAATATGCTATTATGCCTATGATGTAACCGGTATGATAAAAAATGGCTCCAATTGCATTGGTGCTATTTTAAGTCCGGGCTGGTACACAGGTTACATGACATTCACATCCGGGAACTTTAACTTCTTTGGCGATACAGAAGCTTTGCTTGCTAAGCTGGTTATAACCTATTCCGACGGTACAAAGGACATTATTGTAAGCAATCCTGATTCCTGGAAGTTGTATAAAAATGGACCCGTTGAATATGGAAGTTTCTTCCAGGGCGAACGGTTTAACGCAAAAAAGGAGCCTAATATTTCGGTAAACGGTAATAACAAAGGATGGTCAACAGTCGCATACGAGGACAGCAAATGGGCAAAACCCGAAATCGTTAAACAACGTGATTGGATAAAATCCGGAATTGTTGCCCGTTACGACCAGGCTGTCCGTGTTGCTGAAATTCTTCAGGCAGAAAAGGTAATGGATGTACACAGCACTGACAACCATACTTATACTTATAACATGGGTTTAAACATGGTTGGTGTGCCGTCGGTAACTATTCCATCGGGCTGGCTTAAAGAGGGTGATGTAGTTATTATGCGATATGGAGAACAGCTTTATCCTGGTTTTCCCGGCGATGAGCAGGAGTATATTGATTTATATGGAAATAACGGGAAAGGGAAAAACATAGCCGGCCGGATACTTACTGAGTCATACAGGGGTGCCCTTGCTACTGATTTCTATACGGCCTCTAATAGCAATGAAGTTGTAATCCAGCCATCCACAACATATCGTGGATACCAATTTATCCAGATAACAATTCCGAATCATACCGGCCCTCTTCCACTCGAAAATGTCAGGGGACTTGTTCTTTCTTCAGATAAGCTGCCTGCCGGAACATATAAAGCTGAAACCACTGATAATACTACCGGAAAATATGTAAACCAGCTATTCAAAAACATCCAGCGCAGTCAGCTTGGGAATTTTTTTACAATCCCAACCGATTGTCCCCAGAGAAATGAACGCATGGGTTGGACAGGTGATGCCCAGGCATATACCCGAACTGCGACTTACAATTCTGATGCCCGGAATTTCTTCCGTCAATGGATGGTTGCTCTGAGAAATGATCAGGGAGCAGGGAGTGCCACTGAAGCTGCCGGAGGTATAGGAAGTACAGTACCAACCTACAACCGGGCAGACGGGACTAACTTTCCCGATGGCACAACATGGGCTGCAGCGGTTTGTATGGTCCCGTGGCAATTGTATATTCAATATGGCGATAAACAGATCATTGAAGAAAATTTAGAAGCAATGATGGCATGGCTCAATGGTATGGACTTCTATAACTTCAGCGATAAATACACTAATTTGTCATCAAAAACATCCGGATTATCTGACTGGCTGGCGGTTGATAATAATACACCTGCACAGTTGGTTAACAATGCGATATACATTTATATGATGGAGGTAACAGCCGTCATGGCAGAAGCAACCGGCAAAACCGAATATGCGGCAATACTGAGGAAACGTCATGCACTAGCTAAAACTGAATGGAATGAAGTATATGTAGATCCTGTTTCCGGTAAAACCAGAAATGCTAATGGGGCATTGGTTCATACCCAGACATCTTATGCAACTCCGCTTAATTTTAATGCATTCAGTGATGGTAACATTAAAAAGGCTCAGGACTATCTGGCTGAACTTGCTGCAAATCCATCTGCAAGTAACAGGGGAGACAAGACATATCCAGGGTATTCAATCACTACCGGGTTTTCAGGAACACCTAACATTCTTCCTGCCTTAAGCAGAGGCGGATATGTTAAGGAAGCATATAACATGTTTACATGTACCGATTATGCCTCCTGGTTATATCCGGTTATAAAAGGCTCGACTTCGATATGGGAGCGTTGGAATGGGTATGAACTGGCCTTCAGGAAAGGTGGTGAAAACAGCATGAACTCATTTAACCATTTTGCACTTGGTGCAGTCGGACAGTGGATGTATGAGTTCCAGCTGGGGATAACAAATGATCATGTTAGTGGCGAAGCCGGATATAAGCATTTTATTTTTCAGCCGGCAGCCGGAGAAAAATACACTTCGTTAAAAGGAAGTTTTAACTCAAACTATGGAGCTATAACCAGCAGCTGGACTGCCGATGGAAAAGGTACCCTGACTTCCTTTAGCGCATCTGTACCGGCCAATACAACTGCAACCCTTTATCTTCCTGTGACTGAAGCCATGTCAGAATTCAGGGGAACAAAAGGTGTGAAATTTATAAGAAAGACAATCCATAATAATATTGTTGTTGCAGAGTACGAAATGTTGTCAGGCAGGTTTAATTTCGCGGTTACCTCCAGGGGTGTAAATGTAATTACATTGTAATTACATGAATTCAAAGGTTGCAAAACAATATTGGATTTTTCCTTTATTCAAAAAGTACTTTCAGATTTCGTAATAATGATAATATTGATTATGAAGAGAATCATATCAGACAGAATGCCGAGGATTGTGCTATTGATTGTGTTATCAGTTCAATGTAATTATATTGAAAGCAGGGGTCAGGATACAAATCCTTCGCTGCAGTATACGATATCGATGCCGGATCCTGCTAATCATTTTTTACATATTGATCTGGACTGTAAAAACTTGAGTCTGGATACCATCGATCTAAAAATGCCTCAATGGATGCCTGGATACTATCAGATAATGAATTATTCAGAAGAAGTAAAAAACTTTAAGGCACGTAGTTATATCGGGACGGATATGCCTGTAGCTATTCCAAACAAAAATACATGGCGGATCTTACCGGGGATTAATTCCTCCCTCAGGATAAGCTATGATGTTTATGCTGACAGAAGGTTTGTAGCCAACAATTACCTTGACTCAACACATGGCTACATTATACCAGCTGCAACTTTTATGTACATAGATGGTCACCTGGATATCCCTGTAAACCTGAATATCAAACCGTACAATGACTGGAAAGATATTGCCACCGGCCTCGAAAGAGTGGCTGACAAGATAAACGAGTTCACAGCCCCTGATTTTGATATTCTTTACGATTGTCCCATACTTATAGGGAACCTCGAGGAACTGCCTTCATTCAACATAAAGGGGATTATCCATCGTTTTGTGGCCTATAATCCAGGGAATTTTAACAGAGATGTATTTATTTCAGGTTTGGAGAAAACAGTCATGGCAGGGATTGATATAATTGGAGAAATACCCTATAAGGAATATACTTTTATTGGCATTGGTCCGGGATATGGAGGTATAGAACATCTTAACAATACCACAGTGAGCTTTAATGGAAACGGACTTGAAAAACCCGGTGCAAAGCTCAGTATGCTTAAATTTATTGGACATGAATACTTTCATAATTATAATGTCAAGCGCATCAGACCATATGAATTAGGACCCTTTGATTATGACAGGGAAAACAGGACCAATCTTCTCTGGGTAAGCGAGGGATTGACTGTCTACTATGAATATCTGATTGTTAAAAGGGCAGGTCTTATGAGTGATACCGAACTTCTGGAAAGTATCGAAAGCAACATAAATACAATTGAAAATGACGCCGGACGTCAATACCAGTCTTTATCCCGGGCCAGCTATGAAACATGGGATGATGGTCCGTTTGGAAACAAACCGGGTGATCAGGACAAATCTATATCATATTACGAGAAGGGTCCGATACTAGGTATGATCCTGGACTTTTCGATCCGCAATGCAACACAGAACAGAAAGTCGCTTGATGATGTAATGAGGTTTTTATACCGGCAGTACTATAAAAAACTGCAACGGGGTTTTACTGATGCCGAGTTTCAGCAGGCATGTCAGGATATCGCAGGAACTTCGCTGAGTCGCGAATTTGAGTATGTCTGTACTACAAAGGAGATCGATTATGCAACATACCTTGCATATGCTGGTTTGAAGCTGACAGAAGGAGCTGACAGTAAAACAGGTAAAAGAAAGTTCACAATTGCGAGACAGGAAAACATGAATCCCTTACAGCTGGCAATATACCAGTCCTGGTCAGGGAATTAGCAGATCAAAAATCCTGGT
>CAZCQC010000199.1:0-5647 GCA_964500155.1 uncultured Rikenellaceae bacterium
ATGGCTATGCCTTCAGCAAAAGGTCTGTTTCACAGAGCTGTGGCCCTTAGCGGCTCCAGTCTCAAGGTGGGAGAGAAGAGTAATTCTGAAAAACTTGCCACCTATATTTTAAAAGAAGCTGGTTTAAATCCCTCTCAAATAGATAAGTTACAGGAAATGCCATGGAAGGACTATTACGGATTAACGCGAAAGGCAAGTGTGAAAATAAGGGAGGAGGCCGGAGTGACGGGTATGATGGGAGGATTTAGTCCGGTGGCTGACGGAATTTATGTAAAACAACATCCATTCTTCCCTGAGGCTTCGGATCTGGCTGTTGATATTCCGTTGATAGTCTGCAGTACATTTTATGAAAGATCACCGAGCTCGTTTGATTCTTCACTTGAAGAGATCACACTAGACAAGGCAAAGGAGCTAGTTAAGACAATGAGAGGATTCGGCCCGGCGCTTGGAGATAATGGTTCAGCAATGATTGAGGCATACTCAAAGAGTTTTCCTGAAAGAAAGCCAATAGAAATCTTGTCAATGGTACTGAGTAACAGAAAGAACGCAATAGAAGTTTGCAACCTTAAATCCAAACAGGCCACCCCTGTTTTCCTGGCATGGTTCGGCTGGAATCCTCCTTTATTTGACGGCAGATTAAGAGCCTTTCATACGATGGATATCTCGTTCTGGTTTTATAATACCGATGTTCAGATATCTCATACCGGTGGCGGAGCACGTCCCCGGAATCTGGCAGCAAAAATGTCAGGCTCGCTTGCTCAATTCATGAAGACCGGAGATCCAAACGGAGGAGGATTGCCAACATGGCCAAGATATACTGCTGAAAACGGCGAAACCATGATTTTGGATGATGTCAGTGAGGTAAAGAATGATCCTGACAGGGAGGCAAGGAAAGCTTTACCGTAACAATATTTGAATGAATTTTAAATCTAAATATCGATGAAAAATTATTAAAACGATTAGATATGAAAAAAATCTTAACAGCATTTCTCATTCTTTTGATTTATTGGGGATCTCATCCAGATCTTTCAGGACAGAATATTGACAGGTTACCAAGGAGCATTCCAGAACAGGAAGGAGTTTCATCATCCGGGATCATTGACTTTTTAAATGCGATCGATACGGGCCGTCAGGAAATTCACAGTTTCATGTTCCTCAGGCATGGTAAAGTGATAGCTGAAGGATGGTGGGATCCTTATGGCCCGGATTTTAAGCATTTATTATATTCGGCCAGCAAGACATTTACTGCCACTGCAGTAGGTCTGGCTGCATCGGAAAATAAACTGAAGCTGACTGATAAAGTTGTTTCATTCTTCCCTTATTCGCTGCCCGATTCTATCGGAACGAACATAAGGGAACTTACCGTGCAAAATCTTTTAACAATGTCGGTGGGACAGGATCCTGCTGGCATGGGAGCAGGCAGTGAAGAGGACTGGATAACTGCATTTCTTAAAAATGAACCGGTTCATAAGCCGGGAACAGTCTTCCTATATAATAATATGGCAACTTTCATGCTTTCCGCAATTGTTCAGCAGGTAACCGGCCAGGCAATATTTGACTATCTTAAACCAAGAATATTTGATCCTTTATCGATCAGGGGAGCTGACTGGGATAAAAATCCACAAGGGATTAATCTTGGTATGATAGGTCTAAGGCTCAGGACTGAAGATCTGGCAAAGTTTGGTCAGCTTTTATTGCAGAATGGCAAATGGAATAATCAGCAAATTATCCCCGCAGAATGGGTTAAAGAAGCCACATCATTTAAAATTGAGAGTACAGGAGGTTCAGACAGACTATCCAAAGACAAAAATGACTGGGCCCAGGGATATTGTTACCAGATGTGGCGTGGAAGGAACAATAGTGTAAGACTTGATGGAATGGCTGGGCAATTCGTGATTTTATTTCCTGACAAGGATGCAATAGTCGTTCTGACCGCTAACGCAAGAAATACTCAGGAAGAACTGAACCTGGTCCACAATTATCTGTTCCCCTCCATAAAATCGGCCAAGGCAATTCCATCTGATCCTGCCTCCTATAATGAATTGCAGAAGAAACAATCAACTTTGATCCTTAAACCGCAGCTTTCCAAGGTTACGGAACCTGATTTGGCGAAGAAGATATCCGGAAGGGAATTTATCCTGCAGGATAATGATTACCAGATCGAGTCGGTATATTTTACATTTAATGGCGGAGAATGCAGTTTTGCAATAAAGAGAAATAATCAGGTTTCTGTAATTAGGGCAAGATCGGGAAGCTGGAAAATGACAAATTCAAAAATGACATCACTGCTGGCTCCTGCCCGTGCAGCTTCAAAATCGATTGATGCGAACTATACCGTTCTCCAGCCGGTTATTAAAGTCGGAACCAGTTTTTTCTGGAGTGAACCCGGTACGCTTGAAATAACAGCGCGTTTTATCGAAGAAAGCCTTGGTACGCAGGTTATTGTATGTAAGTTTGCGGAAATTAACGGATCCATGGGAGTAACAATCGGTCCAAAATCAGCACCCTTACAGATGGGTTCTCCCGGGAGAGCGCAACCTGCAATACAATTGAGAGGCGTACTTGTGAATATAGAATGAACGAAAAAAAAGACCGGGAGCTCAAATTCGAGTTATCTCACTCTTTTTTCAATTCCCGAACCCGCCGGTTGGCAGGCAGGCGGACAGAAGTTGCCTTTTTCCCGGCGTATCTGGAGGGATGATCAACTTCCAGTTCTTTTGATATTCTCCAATTAAGCGATTCAGTAATAAATCAATGTTCTCCATTTGGGGTTTAATTACCGCTGTTTTTAATAAATAAACCGGCCCCCATGTCAGCACCCAATGTGCCGGGTATCAGATGTAAAAAGTCACGTTTTGTCTGATCCTTTTCAATTTGAAGCGAACCTTCTTTTTTTATAATTACATCAGTACCATATTTTAGTCTCTTAGGATCGGTAGGTTCTCCGTAACCAAATGCGCCTCCTCCTTTGTTTACCAGAGAGTTGTATCCAACTACTATAGAATTGGTTATTGTATAAGTCCTGTTTTCATCTCTTCCTACTTCCCAGAAGACATTATTGTTGCTGACAACATTATTGTAGTATTTGAAATCATCAGCCACGGTCCACGACCAGACGGCTGCTCCATAGTTATCTATCATAAGGTTATGATGCATTTCGCACCGCTCAGCCGGTTTGTCAGAAAACCAGAATACAACTGCATCTTTACACTGGTAAAATACACAATGATCCACTACTATTCCCTGTCCGCTGGCCAGGACGCCAAGATGATTAGGGATAACTAGTTCATCACCGACAAAGAGGCACTGGGTAATTCTGAGATCATCAAGATTTCGGCCCTCTCTCACAATCGGATAATTTCGTCTTACCATTCCTTCCTTTGGCCTTTCATGGACCGGAGTACCCAGTACTCTTAAGCCCTGAATTGTAACATAACTTGTTTCAATCTGGATCCCGTATGAGGCCCCTCCAATCGGATCCTGTCGTCCGTTAGGCTTAAAATCAAGAGGCATTGTTGATATTATTACAGGCATCCTTCCGGGATTCCAGTCTGCATCATCAGGCAGCATAGCTGCCCTTATAGTTAACCTCTGATCTTTTGAAAAATGCCAGTTCACCGGATGAAATGTTACAGTTGCCGCAAGCCCGTAAATTCCTTCCGAGAGGTAGATTGTAACAGATCCTGTTCCGTTTGATTCATTTACCCTGTTGGCAGCTTCATAAAGTGATTTTAACGGTTGTTCTTTTGATCCGGCATTACGGTCATTACCTGTATTTGGATCGATAAACAGATCATTTATCTGAGCCGAGAGAATAAAATTCATCAGGGTAAAACATAAAAAGCAGATGATCAGTGGTTTGAAATTTTTCATTTCACTTTTTTTTCAAGGTAACAACATTTTCAATGAAAAATTTACTACCAGACAGGTTTCTCTTCCGAAATTATTCCATCATCCTGAGTAGCCTGTACAAGTGATCCTTCATCCGCCTGAATACAGAAATATGTTAATCCCGTTGAATTATCTGCCCTGATTGATCTTACACATGAAGGTGAGACACGAACAGCAGTTCCTTCCTTAACAGGAAGTTTAGTTCCATCAAGAAGGAAAAGACCTTTACCCGAAGTAAAAATGTAAATTTCTTCATTTCTTTTATGGGAATGAGCAAATGGAATATCTGCTCCTGGGGGAAGCCTATTAACTGAGATCTCTGCACCTGTCAGATCGAGTTTTTCCTTTAGTGTAACACGAGTGATACTATCCAGATTACCTAATTCAGTTGCGCTGTAAGTTTCCATGTTTTTAATTTATTAAGTTTTAATTTTATTCTGCAATAGTAAGCCTTCCAGATATTATGTGCAACATGGTTAGTTACGCACATATAAGTTATAAATGTTGATTGTCAATACTATACAGGTATTAATTTTTTTAATCTTTAATTTTATTTGTACTGTAATAATCATTATAGGTTATTACTCTCCATTAGAGATTTATTTGTAATTTTGCACTGGCAAAATGATAATTGTGAAAGCACTTGATTTACACTTTCCGACATGTCCGATAAGAAATGTACTTGGCCGGTTTGGTGACAAATGGTCCCTTCTGATTTTATGTAATATTCAGGCTCATGGTAAAATGCGTTATACTGAAATAAGGAATGCCATACCCGATATTTCGCAAAAAATGCTTTCAAGCTCCCTGAAACATCTTGAAAAGGAGCATCTGTTGAAACGAAAAGCTTATGCTGAAATACCACCCCGTGTTGAGTATTCGCTAACAGAACTTGGTTTGAGTCTGATGCCGATAATCGGGCAGATGATAGAATGGGCTCAGGTTCATTTTAATGAGGTTACAAAATAAAGTGTGAGTGTGGGAGTGGGGGCGAGGAAAATATTTCGGGCATGTCATGCAGGTCTGAACGATATAATAATACTTTAACCCCTACACCTCATGCAGAAGACTGAAGACAGGGATTTACTTCCAAAAAACTGAATGGATTTACCAGAATATGATCTTTAATGGATAATTTTAGTGGACCTAATCCGCATGTTATGAGCAGAGGATTTATCAAAGAGGACGATCAGGAAGAAGTTCCGATTGTGCCACAGAGGGCATATTTACCTGACGGAGTGCCAAACTTTGTCACCCCGGCCGGAATAGAACAGCTATTGGCTGAAAAACAGATGCTGATCAATGAGAGAAGCAACCTGAGCAGCACCGACGAAAATGAAAAGCGAATTGCGGTGAACTTCATCAATGCAAAATTAAAGTTGCTGAACGACAGAATTGCCACAGCCAGGATTATTGATCCGAAAGGGTATACTCAGGACGAAATAAGGTTTGGTGCATCGGTAACCCTAAAAAATAAAGGATCCGGTAAAATTCAGGTTTTTCAGATTGTAGGTGTTGATGAAGCAGACATTGCCAAAGGGAAGATCTCATTTATTTCGCCATTAGCCAAAGCAATGATAAATAAAAAAGCCGGAGACAAGATTCCTTTAGAGCGAGACAATGAAGATATTTTTTTTGAAATTAAGGATATTGCCTATCGATGACCCTGATCTAATTGAAGACCGACGACAGAGGACCGAAGACAGAAGTTGAGGATCCGTCAACTGGCGGAGATGAACCGAAGCGAAGCGGAGCT
>CAZCQC010000200.1:0-7586 GCA_964500155.1 uncultured Rikenellaceae bacterium
CGTCTTAGTGGCTTTGTGGCAATTTTTTACGCAAAACGCAATAAATATTAACTATTTGTTTCCAACAGGGATTTCTTATCAACACGAGGTAATCTCTTTCTGGAACAAAATGATTTACTTTGCCTGATAATATAAGCCTGATACTAAATGTTAAAAGTTGTCCATTTACAGAAGAGAACTACATCAGCCGGTAAGGCGGCATTGAGGCTCCACACTGCTTTCCTTGAAGCCGGTATCAGTTCAAATATCTTATCTGTAGAGCCTGATATAAATGATTCTGAAACAACTACTGTAACAGGATCGAAATCGAGACTTGTTGTAAGAATGGATTATAACCTTCAGACTTTTTTCACACGTCATGCAGAAAAACGATACGGCCAGTTTTCGTTCCCGTTTTTTGGGACAAATGTCTCAAATCACGAACTAGTAAGGGATGCTGATGTTATCTATTTGCACTGGGTGCAAGGTGGATTCCTGAATCTATCGAATTACAAACAACTGGCCCGGCTTAAAAAGCCGGTTGTCATCTTCATGCACGACATGTGGTCAATCACCGGAGGATGCCATCATAGTTTCTCATGTGAAAATTATAAATCACGCTGTATTAATTGTCCTATTTTTCCAAAAAAAAGCTTATTTAACCTTCCTCTTCTGGAATTTGACAGGAAAAAGAAGCTTTATGCAGAAAATGACAATCTTTATTTTATCTCTCCAAGCAGATGGCTTTTTAATTGTGCCAGGGAATCAAAACTCACAAAAGAAAAACCTGTTTACTATATCCCTAATGCATTTAATGACAAGAACTTCCAGCCTGTCGACAAAAAAGATGCAAGGAATATACTTAACCTGGAGAAGGATCAGATCATTATCGCTTTTGGTGCTGTAAGAGTTGACGGGCCATACAAGGGATGGAAAGAATTGCAGAAGTCTCTTGAAATATTACATGGAAGACTCGACTTTAATAAAGTGACTGTAATGGTTTTCGGAAGCAATATCGATAATAAAGTTCTTGAAGGTATCCCCTTCAGAACAAAATTTATGGGATTTCTAAAAGACGAATATTCAATGTCGCTTGTTTATAATGCTTCAGATGTGCTTATAGCCCCATCACTTGCCGAGACTTTCGGATATGTTGTAATGGAATCACTTAGCTGTGGTACACCTGTTGTAGCTTTTAATGTAGGCGGAATTCCCGATCTAATCAAACATAAGTCCAACGGTTATCTTGCCATGTACCAGAATCCCTCCGACATAGCCAATGGTGTGATTTTCTGCCTTGAAAATAAAATTAAAGGATACCTTCTTCCGGAATTCAGGGAATCAGTCATTGACAGGCATCTGGAGTTGCTGAACAAAGTTATGGAAAAATGAAACTGTGATTTTTTCCCCCCTGAATATTCTATTTTATTATATTAGCCGATCATTTGTTTTAAAATTTTCATTGATGAAGCATAATTTGTTAATATTCTTTTCCTGTTTCCTGATTCTGGCGGAAGTTAAAAGCCAGACTGTTAAATCTCCGAGTGAATTTCTGGGTTACGAGCTGGGGACGCAGTTCACTTTTCATTACAGGGCTGTCGATTATTTCAGATACATTGCTGAAAGCTCGCCCCTGGCAGAATACCGCGAATATGGGACAACATATGAAGGAAGGCTGCTGGGTGCATGTATAGTCTCGAGTGAAGAGAATCTTTCCCGCCTTGATGAATACAGGAAGAACAATCTTATAAAAACAGGCCTTTCAGAAGGGACGTTCACGGGGAAGCAGCTCCCCATTATATGGCTTGCCTATAATGTCCATGGGAACGAGTCGGCAGGAATGGAGACTGCCATGAAAACTCTCTATACTATTGTTACCGGAACATATCCTGGTGTTGAAGAATGGCTAAAGACATGCATTATTATAATTGACCCGTGCCAGAATCCTGACGGCCGCGATATGTACACGAACAGGTTCAGGAATTCCCAGAATCTGATTCCAAATCCCGATGACAAATCGGCTGAGCATAACCAGGGCTGGCCTGTTCCAAGGACAAATCACTATATGTTTGATCTCAACAGGGACTGGACCTGGCAGACGCAGACTGAAACTTCACAGAGGCTCGTATTTTATAATCAGTTCATGCCGCATGTACATGCCGATTTCCATGAAATGGGAGCCGAATCGACCTTCTTTTTTCCACCCGGAGCAACTCCATGGCATGAAGTTATAACACCATGGCAGCATGAATTCCATAACCTGATGGGCAAGGGTAATGCTGCCCTGTTTGACGAAAAATCGAAACTCTATTTCACAAAGGAGAACTTTGATCTATTTTGTCCGAGTTTCGGCGATACCTGGCCTCTTTTCAATGGAGCAATCGGGTTTACTTATGAACAGGGCGGAAGCGGAGTTTCCGGACTTGCATTTAAGCAGGAGTCAGGTGATACCCTTACACTAAAAAAGAGAATCGACGGTCACTTCCTTGCATCAATGGCTACATTGAAAGTGTCATATGAAAACAGGGAGAAGCTGATCTCGGAATTCAATAATTTCTTCTCAGATAACTTGAAAAAACCTGCTTTTCAATACAAGTCAATAATTATTAAAGGATCAAATAAAAAGCCCGATCTTGAGGATCTTTTTCAGCTCCTTGGAAAGAACCAGATAAGATATACATATGCAGGTAATACAGGAAAAAAATACAAGGGATTCGATTATCTGGCAAATGTTGAAGGTGAGGTAATTATTGAAAAAGGGGATATCCTGGTAAGTGCTTATCAACCTCAGTCAAGGTTTGTACAGGTGCTGTTTGAACCCGACAGCAAGGCATCCGACTCGCTGAGCTACGACCTTACTGCCTGGGCATTACCTTATGCCTATAATCTGAAAGCATATGCTCTGAATGAAGAGGTCAAGCCGTTTGACGGGAAGATTCAAACAGAAAAGACAGTTAATAAACTGATAGATACACCTTACGGATATGCGGTACAGTATGACGGCTTTAATGTACTTAAATTCATTTCAGCACTTCACCTTAAAGATATCAGGTCGCGATACTCAATGAAACCTTTCACTATCGGAGGTATCAATTATGAAAGGGGTAGTTTTATAATAACCAGGGGAGATAACCTGAATATGGGGGACAAAATTGATAAAATTATCAATGATCTTGCCGGAAAATGTCAGGTCATTGTTACACCTTTAACATCGGGACTTGCTGAGAAAGGAAAGGATGCAGGATCAAATTACTCTCCGCTAAGGACTAGACCTTCTGTTGCAGTAATTAGTGGAAAAGCCTCGACTTCATCCGAAGTCGGAGAGCTCTGGTATTTTTTTGAGCAGGAGATCAATTATCCTGTTTCCCTGATTAAAAGTGCCGATGTTAAAAAGGCTGATTTGAGCGATTATGATGTTTTGCTAGTTACATCAGGTACATATTCGAACCTGAAGGATACAATTATCGATTATGCAAAAAGGGGTGGCAGAGTGGTTGTATTTGAGAAGGCAATTTCAATTTTTGCTTCGGAAAAAACAACCTCACTTTTTAAAGCTGTTGAAACAAGAACAGCCGAACAGAAAGCCGCAGAAAAAAAAGAAAAGAGTGATGATCTTTCACTGCTTAAAAAGTTTGGTGATGAAAAGAGGCATCTGCTTTCTGAAAGCTCGGCCGGAAGTATATATAAGGTCACTGTCGATACAACAAACCCTTTTGGATTCGGTCTGGGAAGAGAATGGTTCATTATGAAGGAGACTCAGCCATATCCATTCCTTCCAAAGGGGAATAATATAGGTTATATTCTGGATAATAAACCGGTTTCAGGGTTCGCAGGCTACAAATATCAGAAACTGATAAAAAACACTATGGTGATCGGATCTGAAACTATCGGAAAAGGAGAAGTCATATATATAACAGATGATCCATATTTCAGGGCATTCTGGAAGAGCGGAAGAGCGCTGCTGTGGAATGTAGTGTTCAGATAGATTTCTAATGCCTTACATATGATCAGAAATATCATCAAAATCATTCTTATTTTAACTTCATCTTCATTAATTAGCTGTGACAGAACGGACGATTTTGAGAATGCCAGGAAAAGCATAAATACTGCTGACCTTACCAGATGGGTAAAAGATCTCGGGTCGGACCGTTTCATGGGAAGGGCTCCTTTTACTGAGGGAGAAAAAATAACAGTTGAATATCTTGCCGGTGAACTAAATAGAATCGGGTTTGAACCTCCTTTTAATGGCAGTTATTTCCAGGATGTTCCAATGGTAAGGATCATTTCTCAAGTTAACGGGCCGGTTAAAGTGAATTCCCCTCTGGCTCAATTTAAATTTAAAACTCCTGATGATATTGCAGTCATCTCTCCCAGAATTGAAAACAGTCTGGATATTGCAGGTTCCGAAATGGTATTTGCCGGTTTTGGGATTGTTGCCCCCGAATTCGAATGGAATGATTATGAAGGCTTGGATGTAAAGGGCAGGACTGTCGTGGTAATGATAAATGATCCGGGCCTATATACCAGGGATACAAATCTCTTCAAAGGATCTGAAATGACATATTACGGTAGATGGACCTATAAATATGAAGAGGCGGCCAGACAGGGAGCTGCAGGTGTTCTGATAATTCACGAACCAATGGGAGCAGGTTATGATTATAGTATACCCAGAAAGAGTTCGATAACTCCAAACCTATACATCCAGTCAGCTGACAGCAACTCATCCCGTTGTCGGTTTACAGGTTGGATCTCTTCCGAGTCTGCCGGGAGACTTCTGGAAACAAAGGGCATGGATGTAGCTGAGCTAAGGTCAGAATCATGTAAAAAGGGATTTATGGGATTTCCTCTTGACATGAGTATTTCCATAAGTATCACCAATACTATCGATTATAATAGATCAAAAAATGTAGCAGGTATCCTCAGAGGATCAAAGAAACCTGAAGAGAATATTGTCTTTTCGGCACACTGGGATCATTTCGGGATTGGTGAACCGGAATACGGTGATTCGATCTATAACGGAGCTGTCGACAACGGAACATCGATGGCATGGGCACTATCGATCGGGAAGGCATTTTCGTCCCTGAAAAACAGGCCGGAAAGGAGTGTGATTATCCTTTTCCCAACAGCTGAAGAAGATGGCCTGATTGGTTCATATTTCTATACTGAACACCCATTGTTCCCTATCGACAGAACAGTTGCCTGTTTCAATAACGATCTTATCCTTCCGCTTGGTAGAATGAAGGATGTGATGATAACCGGTTATGGACAATCCGAGCTCGATGATTATGTCAGAGATGCGGCTACAGGTCAGGACAGATATGTCACCGGAGATCCCAATTCACACACTGGAATGTATTTCAGATCGGACCATTTCCCTTTTGCAAAAAAAGGAGTTCCCGCTCTTTTTGCCAGGGGAAACACCGACAGCCGCGAATACGGTAAAGAGTGGGCGGCTGAACAGGAAAAAGATTATATTAAAAACAAATACCATAAGCCTTCTGATAATTTTAATCCGGAAACCTGGAATTTCGAAGGGATTTCAGAGGATGCTGAACTTGCATTTAACGTGGGTTACAGGATTTCCACATCTGATGTCTTTCCCGGATGGAAATCAGGATCTGAATTCAAAAAACTAAGAAGATAAGAGGAGTATCTTAATTACAAAATTCCGGTTTAGTTAATCCCAATATCAATAATTCTGATTACCTCCCATATTATTATTGTCCTTATTGTTATTTTATTAACATTGTTATTTTATTAACACTAATTTATTATCTTTGCCGTAACAAAATTAAAAATGTGTTACAGCTATATAAAATGATATAAATAAGAATTAATACCAGTTAGTGAAACAGGAAGCAATATTTTAATACATTTAAAGAAATTATCCATTCAGAAATCAAATAAATTGAACTAATATAAAATTTTCACGAGCATGTCACAAATCAAGTCAATTGCGGATCTAAAGAAGAAACGTGAAGAAACAAGAACAGGATTGAACATCAGAAATAAACCAACAGATCCTGAAAATAATGTTGAGGTAAAAGTAGCGATGGCTACGTGTGGTATAGCTTCCGGAGCGAAACCCATCATGGAATTTTTCGTAGAGCAGCTTGATAGGAGGAACATACCTGGTGTTGTAACCCAGACAGGCTGTATGGGTTATTGCTATGCCGAACCAACAGTGGAAATAAAACTACCGGGTAAAGATTCTGTTGTATTCGGTTTTGTAGATCTTAAGAGAGCCGATATGATCATAGAAAAGTATATTAAGGAAGGTGAGCTGATTGACGGCATCATTCCGGTAAATTATGAAACAATAGATACTAAAGAATAGGAGGATTAACCATGTCAAAATACAGCATGCATCTTATGGTATGTGGTGGCACAAGCTGCCATGGTTCAGAAAGCGATGCAATAGTCTGGAATTTAAGGGATGAGCTTGAGGCAAAAGGATTGACCAATAAGGTTCAGGTAATTCTAACCGGCTGCTTTGGCTTTTGTGAGAAAGGTCCGATTGTAAAAGTAATGCCCGATAATATATTCTATGTCCAGGTTAAACCTGAAGATGCTCAGTCAATTGTTGAAGAACATATAATTAAAGGGAAAATAGTGACCAGGCTTCTGTATCACGATCCTAAAACCGATAAACCAATCGGGGATTCAAAGCACGCCGGGATATTTAAGAAGCAGCTCAGGATTGTGCTCCGTAACTGCGGATTTATAAATCCTGAGAGTATCGATGAATACATTGCAAGGTATGGTTACCAGGCACTGGGAAAGGCACTCACCGAAATGACGCCTCAGGATGTGATCAAAGTTATTAAAGACTCTGGACAGAGGGGGCGTGGGGGCGCAGGTTTCCCTACAGGTTTAAAGTGGGAAATTGCAAGTAAGAGCCAGTCAGATGAGAAATATGTGGTTTGCAATGCAGATGAGGGTGACCCCGGAGCATTTATGGACCGTTCGGTTCTTGAAGGTGATCCCCATTCTGTTCTGGAGGCAATGGCAATATGCGGTTATAGTATCGGCGCATCAAATGGTCTCATTTATGTCAGGGCTGAGTATCCATTGGCTGTTCACCGGCTGCAGGTTGCGATAGCCCAGGCCAGGGAATATGGTCTGCTTGGAAAAGATATTTTTGGTACAGGATTTAATTTTGACATTGAACTTCGGTTTGGCGCCGGTGCATTTGTTTGCGGTGAAGAGACTGCATTGATCCATTCAATGGAAGGGCTGCGTGGGGAACCTACAATAAAACCTCCATTCCCGGCCGAAGCAGGCTTCCGCGGCAAACCGACAAATGTCAATAATGTTGAGACATATGCTGCAATACCGGTTATTATTCTTAAAGGGGCTGAATGGTTCAGTAAAATCGGAACAGAGAAATCAAAAGGAACCAAAGTTTTTGCGCTTGCTGGAAAAATAAATAATGTGGGCCTTGTCGAGGTACCAATGGGAACAACCCTTAGAGAGATAATTTTTGAAATCGGAGGCGGTATCAGGCATGGAAAAAAATTCAAAGCCGTACAGACCGGGGGCCCTTCTGGTGGCTGTCTCACTGAAAAGCATCTCGATATACCAATAGATTTTGATAATCTGGTTGC
>CAZCQC010000201.1:0-3267 GCA_964500155.1 uncultured Rikenellaceae bacterium
TTTTCTTAATTCAGTAATAGCTGATTTAAGATCTTTCATTGTAACACCATAATCCTTAAGAATCTGAGAAGCTTTATCCGATGTTTCAAGGATCCCCATAAGAATATGTTCAGTTGTAACAAATTTGTCCTTCATTTTGGAGGCGTTATCATTTGCTTTACGCAATGCTTCCGAGGCACCTGACGATAAATAGGTTTCACCACCAGTTACACGCGGATATGTATCGATTAGCTTTTCAATATCCTTTGATACAGAGGTGCTACTGACACTGATCTTTCCGAAAAGCCAATCAGTAATGCTCTCTGCTTCGCTAATCACACCATGGAGTAGATGTGCGCATTCAACAGCTTGCTGGCCTTTTGCATCAGCAATTTGAAAGGCCTTTTGAACTGATTCCTGGGCTTTTAATGTGAAATTATTCAGATTCATGTTTTATTGAGATTAAGCTTTGAAAACTTTTAAATGTTAATCGTTGCAGGTTACTAGTTGCTGGTTAAACAAAAAACTTTTGATTTAACTAGTAACAAGCAACAAGGAACAAGCAACCTTTAAGCTCAGCAATTTTTTTGCCAACAGATAAAATTGCCTTTTTGGCATCGTTTTGAAGAGGAGTAATGTCAATATGACAAGATTGATTACCCCTAAATCCCCGCCAGCTGGCGGGGACTTATAAAACCCCCTTTAGGGGGAAGGGGGTAAAATAAGGTTTTAAGACTACGCTGGTCTTATGCATATGAACTGTTAATAAGTATCTTTGAAAAAAATTGATGAAATGAGCAAAATCCTCTGGAAACCCGGGACAATGATCTATCCGCTGCCGGCTGTAATGGTAAGTTGCGGAGCAACTCCGGAAGAATACAATATATTAACAGTATCCTGGACAGGCACTATCTGCACTGAACCTCCCATGTGTTATATTTCAGTCAGACCCACCAGATATTCATATGGCATTATTAAAAGAAATGGTGAATTCGTGATTAACCTTACAACAAAAGCACTGGCATTTGCAACTGACTGGTGTGGAGTGAAATCAGGAGCTGAACACAATAAATTTGCTGAAATGGGTCTGACTCCGGTCATTGGTGAAATAGTCAAAGCCCCTCTGATTAAGGAATCGCCGGTAAATATTGAATGCATAGTAAAGGAAATAAAGGTACTCGGATCACATCACATGTTTATTTCCGAAGTAGTGGCAGTTAATGCCGAGAAAGACCTCTTTGATGAGAAGAGTGGTGTTTTCAGGCTCTTCGCCGCTGATCCAATCTGTTATTCACATGGTAAATATTATGAAACAGGTAAAATGATCGGGAGATTCGGATTCTCTGTCAGGAAGAAAAAGGTATAATGGCATAAAGGCGTTAAGGCTTAAAGGCTAATATTATTCCCAATAATTAACCTCAGTTGCAAGCAACAAGTAACAAGCAACCTGCAACTTGATTTTATTGAACTTATCTGTTAATAATTTAACAACAATTAAAGAGAATACCCGTTCTGAGTGTAGTTTATTATTCCAAAATTTACGCCAGTAAAAATTCCTGATTTGCAATGAGTGAGAAGATTATAAAGACTCTGATGCAATTGTTGGCCCTGATCGCAAAATCCGAAGGGGATGAAACCGAGAGAAGAGGTGTTGTTGAGGCATTTCTCAGTCATCAGCTTAATCAGGAGCTGGTGAAGAAATATCTTGGCATTTACGATGGAGCTTACAGGGAGGCGCAGTTGAAGCTGGAGAAGAGCACACCGGAAAGGCGTGAAGGGGCTATCGCAATAAGGATAACCAAGCTTTGCACCGATATTAATATTGAGGGACAGCTTGACCTGGCACAGAGGATAGTTGTTGTTATTCAGGCTCTGGAATTCTGCAAATCGGATGGGATTGAGGTCAGTAAACTAGAACGTGGATTTATATTCACATTGGCGGAGGGGTTGAATATTTCTAAGGAAGAATATGACATTCTGGAGAAATTTGTCCTCAATCCATTTACGGATATTCCATCATCACAAAATCTTCTTGTCATTTCAGGTAAAAAGACAGCTGGAAACAATTGTACCAAATATGCTTTGAAGGATCAGCTGAAAGGACAGATATGGATACTTCATATACCATCGGTAAATTTGTACTTCATGAGATTCACCCGAACGGGTGAATTATCGATGAATGGACAGCTGCTTGTTGAGAATAAGGTTTATCCGATAAGTCAGGGTTCTTCAATTAAAGGGTATAATATTTCCCCTATTTACCATTGGGATATAACCATGCAGTTCCTGAAAGAGGAATTCCAATCGTCCAGGGTTGTTTATGAAGTCAACAACCTTGAATACAGGTTCAAAAGCGGTGAGGTGGGGATCCACCACATGTCGTTCAAAGGTGAATCGGGAAGGATGATAGGAATTATGGGAGCCAGTGGTGCAGGAAAATCAACACTTTTAGGAGTTCTCAACGGAATTAATCCTCCATATGACGGAGAGGTACTCATTAATGGAATCAGCATTTACAAAGAGAAGGAAAAGATAAAAGGGCTTATTGGCTATGTTTCACAGGATGACCTTCTTATCGAAGATCTTACTGTTTTCAATAATTTGTATTATAATGCCAAGCTTTGTTTCGGCAACCTTACTGAAGAGGAGATTACCAATAGGGTTGACTGTGTTTTAAAAAACCTTGGTCTTTACGAGATCAGGAATATGAAAGTCGGATCACCGCTTAACAAAAAGATAAGTGGAGGACAGCGAAAGCGGCTAAATATTTCTTTGGAACTTATCAGAGAGCCCGCAATACTTTTTCTCGATGAACCAACAACAGGGTTGTCGTCAAGGGATTCGGAAAATATCCTTGATCTGCTGAAAGAACTGGCAAGAAAGGGTAAGTTGCTGTTTATTGTTATCCATCAGCCTTCTTCCGACATCTTTAAAATGTTCGATAAACTTATTATTCTCGATACAGGAGGATACCTTATATACAATGGCAATCCGGTTGACTCGATTGAATATTTCAAGAAGAAGATCGGACAACCAAATTACAGTGATAGCGAATGTTATGCCTGCGGAAATGTCAATCCTGAACAGATTTTCAACATTGTGGAAACCAGGGTTTTCACAGAAAGCGGAAAACCTTCTGAGATCCGAAGGATATCGCCATCTGAATGGAGAAAACTCTATGAAACTGAGAAAAAAGATGAAAAACTCGAAAAGGGAGACGTTCTGCCTGAAATAAATTTCAAAACGCCCCGGAAACTCAGGCAATTTATAATTTACGCTAAAAGGGAT
>CAZCQC010000202.1:0-13283 GCA_964500155.1 uncultured Rikenellaceae bacterium
CAGGGAAGAAACTTTTCAATATTATCCTGAGCTTGCAGGTATAGGCTATCCGGGTGTTACACTTATTCCGAATTATATCAGGCAGAAATAATAGAATTTAACATCAACTTATTTTTCCAAAGAATATTGAATGGGGTATTAAATGATGACACCAGTGGTGTCAACTTCTAATAGCCGGTGTCACTCCCCGGGTAATTGATGCCCCACATATTACCAACCCTGGATGGGTTGACTTCCAATTGTCTATTAAGAATTGCATTTACGATTTTTATCAATGGGAATTGCCACAGGTTTTACTGTGGTAATTTGAAGGCCACCCCTCCAGGGTGGTTATACTTGTACTGCCATCTTCCCCGGGCGATACCGGGGCTATTGGATGTCAATGCCGCTGGCATTGTTTTGATGGAATCCTATACCACCTTATGGGAATGTGTAAAAAGAGTAGCTAGTCAAGGAGGAGTACCCTGACCGAAGCGTCAGGGGGAGGTGATTGACTCTTTATTCTGCCGCAACTCAATTAATTGTTTAATTTTGATCGATCTTCAAATTATAATACCTCTGTTAATGCCGAAAATAGCCATTATTTCACCCAGTATCAGAAATGGCCGTAAAAGCCACAGGATTGCTCTGTATTTCAGTAACCTGCTGAAAGGAATGGATATCATTGAACATGAAATTCTTGATCTGCTTGAATATAATTTTCCGCTTTTCAATGAAAGACTAAAATACATTAAATCACCTTCCAGCGAGATGATTGGTTTTTCAGATAAAATCAAATCTGCAGATGGAGTAATAATAATAACGCCGGAATATAATGGGGGCTATCCTGCCAGTTTGAAAAATGTAATTGACCTGCTCACTGATGAATGGCGGCGCAAGCCAGTTGTTTTTGTCACTGTATCAAACGGTAATTTTGCGGGTTCACAGGTGATAACATCCATTCAGTTTGCTCTTTGGAAATTAGGTGCGATGACTGTTCCCGCAACTCTTCGCCTGCCTAATATTGAAAGCTCCTTTGATGAAGCGGGGTCACCTGCCGATAAAACAGAAACCGATAAAAGGGCATCAACGCTGGTAAAAGAACTTCTCTGGTATATTGAAGCAAAAAAGCGCATGTTTGAAATAGGGTAAAGTGCTATCTTTTTTGTATTACTTTTGAACTTTATCTTTATGCATGAAAAGGATACTCCTATTTGCCATCGCTTTCCTTGTATCGGTATCTGTACTGTCGCAGAAGGTTGAAGTGCAGCTGACCAGGACAAGGAATACTTCAGTTTCAGAATGGCAGATCCTTGATGAAAAATACATGCCGGTACTTAAAGAAAGTGAATATCCTGCTGAAGACACACTCGGTTTCTCATTAGAAGCCGGAAAAAGGTATTTTTTTCTGATTTCGGTCACCAGCATCAATTTTACTGACACTTGTCTTTATTCTCTTCTGCTTGACAACAACTTAATCTTACTTATTAATTCAGATACCGGAACGGGCGATCATTTCTTTCCATTCTTTACCGGAGTAAAAACCGATACTGAAGCAAAGATTACAGGAGGAACAAACGCTGCTATATCCGACTTCCCCTGGCAGGTTTTTCTTGAAGCAGATGTATTCACATGCGGAGGTTCAATCATCAGCAACCAATGGATAATTACTGCTGCCCATTGTACAAGGGATGAGTATAATGTAAGAATTCCGGCATCGTCGATGGATGTAATTGTCGGTGCCAATAATCCGAGAAATTCACTCCAGGGCAAAAAGTATCTGGTAAGCGAGGTAATACAACATGAGGCCTTTGACGTCTCAACACTTGAAAATGATATTGCTTTGCTTAAATTAAAGGAGCTTATCGATTATCCTAATGCAGTGCCTATAAAGCTGATTTCGGCAAAGGATGCAGCTGCAGGAGCAACGGATCCCGGGGTTATGTCGTGGGTTACCGGATATGGGTATACAAGCGTTGATCCGGTGATCTACCCTTCAACACTTCAAAAGGTTCAGCTGCCAATAGTATCCAATGCACAGGCATCTTTAGTCTGGGAGGAAATAGCGGCAACAGATATAATGGCCGGTTATCGTGACGGAAACAAGGATGCCTGCAGCGGCGACAGCGGTGGACCAATGGTGGTATCTGTCAATGGAGAAAATAAATTGGCCGGTCTGGTCAGCTGGGGAAGCATCAATTGCGATACTTATGGGGCATATACCCGCCTATCATTGTTTGAATCGTGGATCACTCAGAAGACCGGGATAGAAATCACATTTGTTGCCCCAGTGCCTGTTGGAGATTCTATTGTTTGCTACGGAACATCAAACAGCGAATACCTTGCAGCCCCTGTTGCAGGGGCTTCTGCTTACAACTGGTCCCTGACGCCGCAGAGCGCCGGTTCTATTTTTGGTAATTCCGAAACTGCAATCGTTGAATGGAATCCTGGTTTTACAGGAGGCGCAAAAGTTAACCTTCAGGTTACACGCAATGTGGAACTGTCGGAAATATCGACACTGAAGGTTAATATTGCAAAGCAAACAACGATTCTCAGTGAGCCTGCGGATACGGTTATGTGTGCCGAAAAGCCTATTGACCTTATCATCGAGGCTGAAGGATATAACCTGAATTACTCCTGGTTCAGGAACAGGGATCTTTTGCGTTCCGGTCCGTCAGGTGTGGTAAGCATCCTGAGTGCCATGACAGATGATTCCGGTCAGTATTATTGTGAGGTTAAAGGGTCTTGCGGCAGTGTAGTTTCAGGGACCAGCAACCTGACTGTTCTTCCTGTTACAAGGATAAACACTATTTCTCCCGACACCGAAGTATCGTTTGGAGAAGATCTGACCCTGGATGTAACCACAGAGGGTCATAACCTTACTTATCAGTGGTTAAAAGATGATAATACCCTGGAGCAGGGAATTTCTTCAAATCTGTTGCTGCAAAATGTTAATGCAAATGATATCGGTCTTTACCGGACAACCGTAGCGGGAACATGCGGAACTCAATTAAGCGATAAGGTATACGTTTATGTAAAAAAAGAAAACTCTTATGGCGATCCTGAGCTCTTTGTATGGCCAACCATGGCGAAAGAAGAATTCAATGTTGCCATGAGCAATGACAAAATCTATACTATAATGCTGCACAACACTATCGGAAGGCTCTTAAAGATAAAACGGGATTGCCAGTATCAGACAATTATGAACATCGGTGATCTTCCGCCGGGAATCTACATTGCTACTGTTTATTATGACACTCTAAGGAAATCAACAAAGATCATTAAAAAGTAATCCCCCTAAATTGATCTCTATTTCTCTATTTCTCTATTTCTCTTTCTTATTTCTTCTGTATCATTCTGTACAGGATCAGGATTATTACAGCGCCGCCTGTAGCAATAAGAATGCTTCTCAGATCAAAACCTGTTACTGATCCAAGACCAAAAGACGCACCAAGATAACCGCCCAGCAATCCTCCGCCAATACCCAGAAGAATTGTAATAAAAAATCCCCGGGGACCCTTGCCCGGCATAACAAATTTTGCCAGTAAGCCAACAATCAGGCCCATTACGATCCAGGAAATTATACCCATATTCTACCTCCAGTTTTATAACGAAAATCAAAACCAGCTTTGAGCCAGAACTTTTCTTCCGCTCTGGAACCCGCATATCTGATATGAAACCCTTTCAGGATTTTCATTCTCAATCTGATATATCCAGGAACCGAAAATCCCGGTCGCCTGGTAAGCCCGTCTTACATACAGCCTGTCACCGGGAAGAAAATCACATTTCCCGGAATAAACCGAGATCTTTCCGTAAAGAGAATCAAGCGTTGTGGTGATTGAAACCAGAGACGGATTCCCGAATCGTTCAGGAGGAGTAATCACTCCTTCAATAAAATTACCGACAAATTTCCGTGTGACAAAAAGCTCATCTTCCGGAAGCAGACCTGACTTATTAACAGGTGCGCAGGAAATTACAAAAAGTAATAAATATAAGAATCCCAGCTTTTTCATCTGGTTTAAATTACCTGGGTTTAAGGGTTATCTTGTGCTTTTCTCTTCAAATAATCTGATCCGAGATATAAAATTAAGGAATTAAACCGGTTCTTTTAATAGATTTCTCCTCTAAATGGCGTAAAATACCTGAATCCTGATCAAAAGAAATAAATGGTTCGTCAAAAGACGCTAAAGTTGATATAAATCCGAAAATATTTTGTATCTCACTGATCATTAATATTATGTGATCATAGTTAAGGTCCAATTAAAAGAAATTTGCTGGTTTCATATAAATATCAATGCCGTTTTGACGAATAAACCCTAACCTGTTATGAGGAACCGGCAATAATAAACAATGCAAGGAAATCAGGTGACAAACGATCCGGTAATCACTCTCATTTCCCCATTAAATGAGCTTTAGCTACTTGCAGGGAAATCGTATCCGCATTACTTTTATCTCATTGTTAAATTAAAAAAGTAATGGCAACAAATTCAAACCCCGGCAAAGAACATACAAATAATGAATCCGTCATAAATCATCCGGACAGGGATAAAAGCACCCATGGAATTTCCGGTTTCTTCCCTGCAATAGTAAATATGATCGCAGAGGATGGAGGAAGTTTCTTTAATTATTTAAAAGATCTTGGCCTTTCAAGGGAAAATAACCTTGTGGTCCTCTCTTCAAGGCATCACTATTTTTACGATGAAGATGAGCTGAAGAATGTCAGAACACTTATAAATCTGAGAAAACTCAATCTTATAAAATATCTTGACGAATTCTTATTCAGCCTTGTCCAGGTATTGCCTCCTGATACAAAGTTCCTGGGATGCTTCAGCGACTCCAGGTCCTCCGGAAAAAATGATTCCTCATTGTTTCATCCGATAAGGTTTTTAAAACAGAAAGTAAACCGACTTGATTTCCTGAGTGAAAAGACCATGAATAAAAACAAAGTCTCTGAAATTCTGGAATCATATGGTTTTAAAATCATCAATATGACCGAAATGAACGGGCTTACGTATTTCTGCTCCCAGAATGTGAGCAAACCTGCCCGATTGAGAGCTTAAGTATAGGTCCGGACTTTGTATTTAACCTAAAATATTAGAGTATGAATTGAAAACTACACCTGTATGAAAAATCTGAAAAAATCCAATTTCGGAATAGTTCTGATGTACGTATTCCTGATAAGCACAGTTGCCCTGATCGCTATCCTTTTGTTAAAACTAATGCCTGAACGAATCAATACGGTCATCAACATCTGGCTCGTCGAATTATTCCTGCTTATGGGATACTGCCTGTTTTTTTATGACGCAAAGCCGGTAAGGAAAAGCGGCAGAAAGAATATTTCTGTTCTGAAGCACTAGAAATTCCAAAAGGCTGATTTGCGATATTAAGTCAACTTCTCACTTTTTATCGTAGGCCGCGGTGGTTCTCATTTCCCCACCGTCACGGCCCGCCCTTACGGATTCAATTGACAACAATTTGCCTCCTTCGGAAAGTTTCCATGTCTCTGTCGATTTCATTTCTCTTGTTTCGCCACCCATATCGAAAGTCATTGTTGAAGCAATTACAAGAGATGACTTATCAGCTGACCAGGTAACTGTTGATTTCCTTGTCGAATTGAACATGGGATTCTCGCTTACATTACCATCTAGAGTGTACCTGGCTGAAGTTTTCATTTCTTCACCATCACGTCCGGGCATGATACTTTCAACTGTAAGGGCGCTTGCATCCTGTGTTACAACCATCGATGTTGCCGCAAAGCGGAACTGGCTGTCGCCGAAATTGCTTTTTGACTCATTGAATCCCCAGGAACCTGTAAAATTTGTCTGGGCAAGCAGGTATGATGTCGTTACGCAAAAAATGGCAAGAACCAGTAACCTCCTGAATTTTAAAATGTTTGATTTTCTCATTGTTGCATGAATATATATTTATTAATTAAAATATTATAGAGTCCATCCGTCCCTGTATTTGTAATGAAGCAGCTCGTTAGCTTCAGGCAGGTTAGTGAATTCCATTTTTTCCGGATTATATTCCAGTGTAATATTCTTATTTGCCAATAACACTGCAATATTTCCAAGCATCATTGTCTCAACAAGCCTGCTTGCATATGAGAAGTCAGTTGAAGATTTTGTATTGTTTTTAATTGCATCAATCCATTCTGCATAAATACCCGGGGATCTGGGCAGCCATGGTTTTGGAGGAACGAACTGTTCCATAACCTTTTTGGGCAGAAGCTGAGGGTTACTTCCATAATCTCCGTGCATAAGCACTCCTTTGTCCCCGATATAGAGAGCGGAATTAACACGGGTTCCGGGATCTATTTCAATCGGACGTGGTGCACGCAAGCCGCCGTCGACCCAGGTAATAGTTACAGGTGGCATGTATCCGCGGGCCGGGAATTCATAAGTTATCATTTCGGCAAGGGGCCAGAATTCATTGTTATAGACTGAGGAACTTGCCTGCACCCTGGTTGGTATTCCAAGATTCAGTGACCAGAAGGCATGGTCGTAGATATGAGCTCCCATATCACCAAGAGCACCTGTGCCATAATCACGAAGTCCGCGCCAGTTGAAATGACAGATATCAGGGTGATAGTCTTTCCTGGGAGCCGGACCGAGCCAAACATCCCAGTCAAGTGATTTTGGGATATCAATTCCGGCCGGCCTTGTAATATTTCCCTGTGGCCAGATCGGTCTGTTGGTGGAAAGATGAACTTCCCAGACAAGTCCTATGGCTCCGCTTTGTATCCATTCATTTATTAACCGTGCACCCTCGCTAGCATGTCCCTGATTGCCCATCTGAGTTACAACATTATATTCTTTAGCAATCTCTGCAAGCTTCCGGCATTCATAAATAGTCTTGCATAATGGTTTTTCAACATATACATGTTTTTTCTGTCTCATAAATGCAGCTGCGATCGGTGCATGGTTATGGTCAGGTGTTCCAATCACAACTGCATCAATCGACTTTTCCTTTTCAAGCATCCTTCGCCAGTCAGTATAAACTTTTGCTTTCGGATAACCTTTGAATATATGTGCCGCGAAATCAGTATCCACATCACAGAGTGCATAAATATTTGCCAGTTTAATGGGTGTTCGGTTTTGCTGTGCCCCCTGCGGAGGTTGCTGACCTCCCTGGGGCGCCTGTTGGCCCTGTTGTGGCTGCTGGCCCTGGGCCGGCCGGTTTCCCATCCTGGCTTCCCTGGCAGCAATCTCTTCTTTGCTGAATGGCTGGCCCGTACTTGTGCGCTGAGGATTAACAATCGGCACATCCGGATCGCATAAACCTCTTATATCTGCTGCTCCGCGGGCTCCGATACCTATTCCCGCAACATTTACGGTATCACTTGGCTACTGATAACCTTTTCCCGGCATTACGTGGCGGGGAATAATCGTAAATCCTGCTGTTGCAGTGCTTACGGTGCCCAAAAATTTCCTTCTGGAAAGTTCTTTTGATTTCTTGTTTTTTTCGGGGTTAAGTTTGGTCATGGGATACTCCTTTCTCTTAATAATGATAATTTCCATTAAATATATAAAATAATCCAGGTTATCATTTGGGAAAAGACAAGAAAGTATATTGGTTTAAGATAATTTAACTTTACTTTTTAGAGGGTCAATGCAATTTTTTTCCCCCCGGAACCACTCCGTGGTTCATAATAAACTTAATTCTTCAGTGTTAAAATTGATGTAATCGCTCCGCGATACATTAACCAAGTCAGAGCCATTTTGCCATTAATTCATGGAAACTAGGAGAGGTTCCATCAGCATTAGGGTGCATGAATCATCTATTTAGTGAACACAGGAGGTGTTCCATTAACCCTTTAACAATATTAAATTCTTGCAGAGCTTGCATTCGGAGGTAGGTCATCTACCTCCGGTTGACACCGTAGGTTATTCATATTGAGAGTGTCTCAAAAGTCTGAAATTTGAGTAATGTTTTCAAAATATTTCAGAACCGGATCAGACAAAAACCGGTAATGTGAATTTAAATTCATCACCCTTGCCGTTTTTGTTCTCTGCCCAGATTTTTCCACTATGCTTTTCCACGAATTCTTTGCAGAGCAACAGTCCTAAAGTTGACCCCTTTTCTTCCGCTGAACCTAAAGTTGAATCTATTTGTGAAATATCAAAAAGTTTTGTAAGGTTAGAAGAGACCAGCCCTGGTCCGCTGAACCCGACTGAAACCGTTACATTTGAATCTGATTTACTGGAATTAATATAAATCTGCCCGTCATAGCCTGCAAGGTTTATCGCATAGGATATAAGGTTCCTCAATATTGTTTTAAGCATAAAGCTGTCAGCCGAAACATATACTTCCTCTTCACCAGAATGATTAATTCTTATGTTTCTTGAATCCAGATGTGGCTTAAGGATTGAGACCGCATCCAGGCCTACTTTCCTGATATTCAGTTTTTGCGGTTCAAATGGGATCTTGCCCTGGTTCATCCTTGTCCACTGAAGCAGGTTATCAAGAATACCATAAAGGTTAGTGGCTGATTTGCTCATCATACCTGTCATTTTCTGAATCTCCCTGATCGGAAGATTATCGAGCTCCTCAGCCATAAGCCTTGAAAAGTTGTTGAACACATTAAACGGAGTATAAAGGTATTGGGCAATGATAGAGTAGAATTTGTCCTTTTCCGCACTCACCCGGAGTAATTCTTTTTCATACCGCCTGATTTCAGTTGTATCTCTGATAACCGTACAAAACAGGTTTTCTCCTTCAAGCCTGATCGGAAATACCACACTCTGTATGTTCCTCAATTTACCGGAACGGGGAATTATGATTTCGCTTTCAATGATCTGATTTAATATCTCAGGTGTTTCATGGTTTAAAATGCCATTTATGACTTTTTCAATAACTTCCCTGCTATTATTTGGAGGTGGTGTAAGCTGAATCTGGATATCAATAATGCTTTTATTCAGAACTTCTTCGGCTCTCAATCCACACATCATCTCAGCGCCATTGTTCCAAATAATTATTTTACCAAGCTCATCAAAAACAATAATGGTGTCGTTGATCTGATTGATTATTTCCTTGAATTTTATTTCACTGTCTTTGAGAGCCTGCTCAGCATTTACCCGGTCTGTTATATTTCTTGCTAAAACAGTACACCCGATAATTTCTTTCTTTTCATCCATTATAGGATTAAAAAAACTTTCATAAAAGGCCCGGTTGACATTGCCGAAAGTCTGTATAAGAGATCTGGACTCACCCCTTAAAGCAAAATCAAGGCTCTCCCTGATCACTTTTCTGTCACTCTCCGAAGTAATGCAATCCAGAATATTCATTCCTGTCTTTATGTTGCTCCCATATGCAAATTTCATAGAATCCCAGTGGGCTTTATTAAAATACATATACCGGTATTTCAGGTCGGTAGAAAAAATTATCGTTTCCTTCTGGCTTTCAATGCTTGACATAAGAAGCACCTTCGATTTTGTAAGAGCCTCCTCTGTCTTCTTTCTTTCGGTAATGTCAATGACATTTGCCAGATAAAAGGTCCGGCTATCTTCCTGGGTGAATGCCGAAATAATAATATTTACAGGAATATTATTCCCGTTTTTGTGCCGAAAAACAAGATCAAACCCTTCGCTGGGAGCATTGCTTTTAAGAGTTTGCTCAAAAGCATTCATTATGTTTTTGGTTTCTTCCGGCGGCCAGTAAATGTAAGGAGGTTCCTTCCCAAGAAGTTCATCTTCTTCCCAGCCTAATAATTTACAGAAAGAATTGTTGACAAATACCTGCCTGCCATTCTCATCAACCACTGCAATGCCACTCGGGATGGAGTTTTCAATTGCCTGCCTGAATGATCTTTCATTATGAAAGGATGATGTAATCCTGTCAGGGTATTTACCGGCTTGTCCTGTTTCCATATCTGTTTTTCCAGTTCCGGGTTCAATGAAATTTATCCTGTTGAGGTTATTTATAGTGAGCTCCGGGTTTTATAGAATTATTAACAATCTTAAATGGATATTGTTCTTATCGATAATGTATTCTAAAAATTATTTTTTCTGTAAATCAGCCTCTCCTGTCAGCAGAATTTCATAAATTTATATGTCATGATTTTTTTTCACAGGTTTGTCATATTAATGTTTGTAAACCTTCATAAACCATTACTTAGTCATTAACCAAAGCCTGTTATTATGAAAAATGTAATTCTTTTATGCCTTATCATCTTGCTTATGACAGCAGCCTGTGCAAAGCAAGATAGCAATTCTCCCCAGGGCGGCTGGCAGATGGTTCAAATGCAAATGAACGATAAAGGAAAACTAACAAATTACTTTTCCGATCGCTATGTAGTCAATCAGACAAAGATGTGGTATGGGAACCATTTTATTTTTGTCGGAAAATATCAGGTCGATACTGCAACAACCTATAGGTATGGTGTAGGTATGTGGACTCTCAACGGGAATATCTATGAAGAGGATATTCTTTATCATTTCGATAAAGCATATGAAGGCCGGAAAAATAAAATCTGGCTGGAAATAAAAAATGACACTCTCCTTCATATATTCCCCGTAAATGATCAGGGTACACCTGCTGCAACACATTGGATTGAAAGATATGTAAAGCTGAAATAAGGTTAATATCTAATGTAAAGTTGAGTCCGGAATAACAAAGGCATACAGCGAGGAAATGATTCCGGGGTTTTTGATTGGAGATTCTCTTATCTTTGGGAGACAGATCCAGCAAAATGGCCAATAAAATTTTTACCCGGAAAAAGTTTATTTCTACAACTCTTGCCGGACTTACAGGAATTAAAATTATTCCACATCTCACGAGTAGAAAGGTGGAAGTGAAACTGCAAGACCGTTCTATTGGAAAAACGGGGATAAAGATAGCTCCTGTTTGCTTTGGAGCAACACGGACAAATGATGAATCATTGATTAAATATGCTATCGATAAGGGATTCACCTTTATTGATACCGGTCGCTCTTATGCCAACGGGAACAACGAGAGACTAGTCGGGAGGGCTATTTCAGGGATCAGGAATAAGGTTGTGATCCAGTCAAAGCTTCGGCTTGATCCGGATGAACTTCCGGCGGAAGGGAAAGGCAAAAAAGGCGCCGAAGAGATTAAGAGTGCACTTTATTCAAAGCTGGAAGCCAGTCTCAAGGCTCTTGGTTCCGACTACATTGATATCCTCCTCTATCATGATGCTTCACTGGAAAACCTGCTTTTCCATCCTGAAGTGATGAGGTTCTTTACTGATCTGAAAAGTTCGGGAGTGATAAAGGCCTGCGGATTCTCAACGCATAATGATCTGATGAACCTCCATGAAAGGAATAACAATGAGCTTTTCTATGATGTAATTATGGTACCTTTTAACCATAAAGGTTCCTTTGTCCATTCTGTAACAGGCAATTTTTCAGAATGGGATCAGAGCAGGCTGATCGCTGCTCTCACCGAAGCCGGAAAAAAGGGAATAGGAGTCATCGCCATGAAAACCTGTTCGGGAGGAAAGTACTCGCTGTCACAGGATGTTGCCCCGGATTACCCCGAAGCTGTAAAATGGGTTATCCGGCATTCTTACATCAGTTCGGCAGCGGTTGCAATGGCTAATTTCGAACAGGTAAATGATTATATCCCTCTGCTAAATGATTTTTAATTGATAAAATCAGAAAATCTGCTTCAGGTATAAATATCCTTTCGTAAATAAAGCCTGTATGAAAGCACCAGGAGCAGTAAAGAAATTCCGGTAAAATATATCAGGTTTACCGGATCGAGTCTGTAGGCAGGATCAATAACATTCGTATCAACGTATTTAAAAGGTGTCAGGTACCCAATTTTTGTCATGCTCTCAGTGATCTTGGAGATGGTGAAGACAAAATAGAGGATTATTACAAGCCCGATGCTAAAGGTTGTAATTGGCTTCGGTCTTTTAACTATAGTTGACAGAAAAAGCCCGGTTGAAGCAAACAGGAAATTCAGCAGAAGGGTGTAAAGTGACAAGATCAAAAAAGCGTTGACGCTGAAGGATCCTTTCCTGACCAGTTCTATAAAAATAAAACCAACCAGGGAAGTTACCAGGTTCAGGACAAGGACATTAATTGAAATAACAGCCAGCTTGCTAAGAAATATCTCACTTCGGGTAACTGGCCTGGTCAGAAGATATTCTGCCGTTTTATTGTACTCCTCCTTTAACAGGATATTGGAAGACAATACTATTGCATAAACACTTCCGATCACGAGCATATAAATTATATTGTTGACGGCATAAAATCCAAGTACGGAAAGCAGATCGCCAAAATTTGAAATACCCTTGAACTGGAGAGCTTCCTTCGGGATCAGGCTGAGCATTCCCAAGATCTTTGACTGATTACCGAGGAATGTCGGGTAAACAGACATTGTAACTGATATCAGCGAAGTCAGAATGATCGTCCATATGAAAAGGCTGAATGCATTCCGTCTGAATTCTCTGGCAAAAAGGTTATGGTTCATCTGCCTGTCATTTAAATCTGGTAATAATGCATGAAAATTTCATCAAGTGATGGCTCTTCGATCATCAGGTTATTGATCATTTTTCCTGACAGGAAACTTACAAGTTCGTTGATATTACCTGAAAACATGAAGGATAATCTGTTTCCCGGACCCATGATCAGGTTTACTACACCCGGAAAGCTTAAGTTCTCCGGCTTAACCTGTTCATTAAATTCAATAGTTACCTTTTTCAGCTGCTTTTTCCTCAGGGTGTCAATATCTTCAAGCTGGATGATCTTCCCCTCCTTAATAATTGCTACTCTCCTGCAAAACATCTGTACTTCACCAAGTATGTGAGAGGAGAAGAAAATTGTCATTCCTCTCTGGTTCTCCTTACGTAAAAGATCAAAAAATAATGATTGCATAAGTGGATCAAGTCCGGTTGTCGGCTCATCCATTATAAGCAATACCGGCCGGTGAACAAGACTCTGAACAATGGATACCTTTTTCCTGTTTCCTGTCGACAGGTCAGAAATCTTCCTTTTGAGATCAAGCTCAAAAAGGCTTGTGAGTTCTTTTATTCTCGCGGGCGCATCCTGTACATTGTAGAACCTTGCGAAATAATTCAGGAATTCTTCCACCTCCATATAGGAATAAGCGTTCGCATCTGAAGGGATATACCCTGTTTTCCGTTTAATCTCTTTTGTTTTACTTACAACATCCATTCCCAATATCCTTGCACTTCCCCCTGTCGGGAAGATCAGGTTCATCAGTATCCTTATGGTTGTGGATTTCCCGGCACCGTTAGGTCCGATAAAACCGAAAACCTCTCCCCTTCCTATTTCCAGATTTACGTTTTCAATACCCCTGGATTTCCCATAGAATTT
>CAZCQC010000203.1:0-2634 GCA_964500155.1 uncultured Rikenellaceae bacterium
ACCTCCCCCGCTCTCCTGGGAGCGGGGGATAAGAGGGGGTGAGGCAAGGAAAAAAACAAGGGAATTAGCAGTATGGTTACAAATTCGTCCTATTTTTGTAGTCTTAAAAACAACTGGATGAACGAAGAGAACATTAACCGCGCTGAAGAGATAAAACCACCTGTAAGCTTTATTGAGCAGTTTATTATTGATGACCTTGAAGCCGGGAAAAACGGTGGGCGAATTCACACCAGATTTCCTCCGGAACCCAACGGCTATCTTCATATCGGACACGCAAAGGCAATCTGTCTCGACTTCGGAATGGCACAAAAATATGGTGGCAAATGCAATCTTCGTTTCGATGATACAAATCCGGTTAAGGAGGACGTCGAATATATCGACTCAATTAAAGAGGATATAAGATGGCTTGGTTTCGACTGGGAAGACCGTGAATATTACGCATCAGATTATTTCGGGAAATTGTATGATTTTGCTGTTGATCTCATAAAAAAAGGACTTGCTTATATTGATGATCAGTCTGCAGAATTAATTTCTTCACAGAAAGGTACTCCTTCACAACCAGGTACTGAGAGCCCTTTTCGTAACCGTTCTGTTTCAGAAAGCCTCAGTCTTTTTGAAAGAATGAACAAAGGCGAATTTGAAGAAGGAAGCAGAGTCCTCAGGGTAAAGATCGACATGACCTCTCCGAATATGCAGATGCGCGATCCGATAATTTACAGGATCATTAAAGCTGCCCATCATCGCACCGGTGAAACTTGGAAGGTATATCCAATGTACGATTTTGCACACGGACAGAGCGATTACTTTGAAGGCATTACACATTCGCTCTGCACTCTCGAATTCGAGGTGCATCGTCCCCTGTACGACTGGCTTGTCGATCAGCTTAAGACCGATGATTACCGGCCAAGGCAGATTGAATTTAACAGGCTCAATCTGACTTACACTATGATGAGCAAACGTAAACTGCTCGAATTGGTACAGGAAAGTAAAGTCTCCGGCTGGGACGATCCGCGCATGCCTACTCTTTGCGGTCTTCGCCGAAGAGGATACACACCTGAATCGATCAGGAAATTTGTCGATCTGATAGGATATACAAAAGTTGAGGCAATCAACGATGTCTCCCTCCTCGAACATGCAGTCAGGGAAGATCTTAACACCCGGGCACCAAGAGTGTTTGCCGTACTTAATCCATTGAAGGTGATAATAACCAACTATCCGGAAGGAAAAACCGAAAATGTTGAGCTTATTAATAATCCTGAGGATGAGAGTATGGGGAAAAGAGAGATCCCGTTCAGCAGCGAAATTTTTATCGAGCAGGACGACTTTATGGAAAATCCTCCTCATAAATTCTTTCGCATGGCGCCGGGGATGGAGGTCAGGCTTAAGGGAGCATACATTGTCAGATGCACCGGATTCAGGAAGGATGACTCTGGAAATATTATAGAAATATATTGTACTTATGATCCTGCGACCAGAAGCGGAGAGAGTGGATCTGAAAGAAAGGTCAAGGGAACCTTGCACTGGGTTTCTGCCGTACATGCTGTTGAAGCCGAGGTCAGGTTATATGACAGGTTGTTCGATCATGAAGATCCTGCTGGACAAAAAGATGACGACTACCGGAGTTTCCTGAATCCCGATTCCCTTAAGATACTTAAAGACTGTAAAATCGAACCTTCGCTGGCAAATGCCAATCCTCTTGATAAATTCCAGTTCCAGCGCCTCGGATATTTCTGCGTCGATTACAATTCCACGAAAGAGCATCTTATTTTCAACCGTACCGTCTCACTGAAGGATACCTGGGCCAGGATCAATAAATAGTCATGCATGTCGTGCATGTCCTGCAAGTCGTGCATGTCTTGGAGATCAGCATTATTTATATTGTTGACCTGCAAGACTGACAAGACCGGCATGACCGGCAAGACATTTTCTGGCATATTATTTGTTTGAAAATGAGGTATAACCTGTTTTTTCGTAGAATTTAATACAAAATTTATGAGAGCATTAATCAAGTTTTTTTACAGCTTTCTGATTCCTCTGACTGTTTTTGGCATCTGGTCCTGTGAAAGCAGGAATGATGACTATGCGGGAAAGGGGAAGGCAGAGTTTTCTCTGAGTATGCCGGATGAGGGTGCAAAGTCTTCTTCAGGCTCTTCTCTTGATAGTGGTATTATGTCATATCATATCATGGTTTCGATCGAAGATATGGATGGAAATTCAGTTATCTCCGATTCACTGATACCAGTTTATGCATTCGGAACAGGATTTACAAGCGAAAATGTGGAACTTCAGACAGGGGATTATAATCTTACAAAATTCCTTGTTATAAATCCTTCCGGAGCTGTTATCTATGCTGCCCCGATTGAAGGTTCTCCCCTTGCCTATCTTGTAAATGATCCGCTTCCAGTGAACTTCATTATCCGGGCTGACCAGGTTACGTCGGTTGCTCCGGAAGTCCTTCTTGTTGGTGATCAGACGCCCGGACAGTTCGGTTATGCCAGCTTCGGCATGCAGGTAGTAAAACCACTTGCCTTCTGGACAATCTGTATTCTTGATTGTCCTTTGTGCATGTCTCCGACACAACTTACAACAGCAAAACTGACTGTTTATGCTAATAACGGGTGGCATTATATCTTT
>CAZCQC010000204.1:0-12441 GCA_964500155.1 uncultured Rikenellaceae bacterium
GGGGTCCAGGGTGTTAGTCGATAATACTTTCGCTACGCCTCTCCTCTGCAAACCTCTTGAACTTGGCGCTGATATTGTAATACATAGCGCTACAAAGTATTTTTCAGGACATGGGAATATTACAGCCGGTGTGCTTTGCGGGAATGATATTGACATAATGAAAGATGCTATAGAATACAGGAAGTTCGTTGGTCATATGATCTCGCCTGATGATGCATACAGGCTGCAAACCCAGCTACAAACATTTGAAATAAGGTTCAGGGAGCAGTGTCATAATGCTGCTGTGATTACTGAACTACTTAAAAATCATCCTGTCATCAGAAAGGTTTGGTACCCGGGGTTAACGGAGCATCCTACTCATGATGAAGCACTTAAACTCTTTGGACATAGGGGATTCGGAGCAATGGTCACATTTGATTTCGCCGGAAATTCAGAACAGGAGAAAAAGAACAGACGTGATATTTTTATCGGGTCTGTTTCGGAAAAAATAAAGATCATTCCATCACTGGGTGACCCGAAGACAATACTTATGCCTGTGGAATCGGTTTGGGGAGCCAAATATCCTGAACCAGGACTAATAAGGTTATCTGTTGGTTTTGAGGACTCATCAGAGCTGGAAAATACAATAACTGAGGCCCTTAAACAGGCTGAATGAGAACCTCGATCGGGTTATCTCCAGTCAATAGGTTCAATTCTTTTGCTTACAAGGTATTCGTTGCATCTGCTGAAGTGCCGGTTTCCAAAGAAACCCCTGGAGGCTGAAAGAGGAGAGGGGTGAACCGATTCAAGCACCAGATGTCGGGACCGGTCGATTGATTCGCCTTTTTTTTGCGCATAAGCTCCCAGAGAAAAAAGACAATACTCTCTTTTTCGCTGTTCAGAACTCTGATAACATAATCAGTGAATTCCTCCCATCCTTTTTTTTGATGCGATCCTGCCTGATGCGCTCTTACGGTTAGGGTAGCGTTTAAAAGAAGCACACCCTGTATTGCCCATCTGGTTAAATCCCCTGATAACGGTCTGGGAATTCCAAGATCTGATTCAATCTCTTTAAAAATATTTATCAGGCTTGGAGGAAACTCCACACCATCCTTTACTGAGAAGCATAATCCATGAGCCTGTCCCGGACCATGATAAGGATCCTGTCCGATAATAACAGCTTTGACCTTCGCGAATGGGCAAACATCGAATGCATTGAAGATAAGCGAACCGGGAGGATAAATTCTGGAATTACGGTATTCATCCTTTATGAAACCTGTAAGCCTGACAAAATATTCCTTTTCAAATTCCGGGCTTAGTCTGTTTTTCCAGCCGTTTTCTATTTTTACATCCATATCTTAAAAATACTCAAAAAATATTAATCTGTTAATACAAAATGGACTGACGTATAAACATCAGTCCATTGGCTACCATCTACCCACACAACCTAAAACTAAAGAAACTAATTTCAGACAGAATTGTTAAAATAACTGTCAATTTACAGCTAAATTTATCGTGATCTGTTATAAATTTATTTTACTGTATTTAATCAAATATATACTAAATTACGAATATTTCCTAATGTTATTAATAATTTATGATCGTTTTGTTAATAAAAAGTTTAAACAATAAACTAAATGTAAAGTTGGTAACTTTACAGGAAATACAATGGCAACAGAAATAGAACGTAAGTTTCTTGTAAAAGGTGAGTTCAAAAAATTTTCCGTCAAAAAGCTGGAAATTACCCAGGGTTATCTTTCTGTTGACCCGGCCAGAACCATAAGGCTTCGTATCTGTAATAATAAAGCTGTCCTCTCGGTTAAGGCTCCCTCCGTAAAATCCGTATTTTCGAGGCATGAATGGGAATTTGAGATCCCGTTTACTGAGGCCTCAGAAATCTTAAAAGTGTGTCTACCGGAGATAATATACAAGACCAGGTATCTGGTACCGGTAAGTAATCACACTTATGAAGTGGATATATTTCATGGCAGGAACGAGGGACTAATAATTGCTGAACTTGAATTGACCAGCGAAGATGAAGTTTTTGAGAGACCTGAATGGTTAGGGGAGGAGGTGACTGGAAAACCTGAATATTATAACTCCAATCTTATTTAAAGGACTTTCGAATATATCTGTTTTGGATCACCAGTACCGTAGAAATCCTTAAGGCTGGCTGCAAGTTGATAGCCATTTTTCCGGTAAAAACCTTCAGTTGAAGCATATAATGGCCGGCCGGAAGTCTCAATCCAAAGGATCTTGCCCCCCTGTAATCTTACGTCTTCCTCAATTGCTTTAAGCATAACTGTCCCAAGTTTTTTATTCCTTGAATTCTGATGCACTGCAATCCAGTAGAGATCCCAGGAATGAGTCGAAAAAGCATTCTTGCCGTAATTGGCAAACGCTATCACTCCATCTTCATCAGTTGCCTTTAGCCAGTAGTATCCACTCCTCTCAGTTCCCTTCTCCAGTGTTTCATCGGCAATTTCGAGAGCGGTCTCTATTTCAAATTCATAGAAAAAACCTGTGGAACGTAATATTTCTTCAATGTTTTTTCTGTCTTCCGATTTTATTCCCTTGGAAACCAGTGCCATATCAAATCAATAATTTAAATCATTTATTATACGCTGAAGTACTTCTGTGATCGGCAGGCCAGCTTCGATTGTTGCAGCTACCAGACCACTGTCAGGCGACATGCACGGGTTTGCATTTACCTCTATTACATAAGGGTTTTCTTCCTTATCGATCCTCATATCTACCCTTGCATACCCTTTTAATCCGAAAACATTCCAGCATTTCAAAGCAAGCTCCTTTATCTTCTCCCCCAATTCTGGGTTAAGGTTATTGCGTGGGAATTCCCTTATAGTATTCTCATACTCAAAGCTTTCGGCAACCCATTTTGCCTTAAAATCAACTATTTTGGGAATATCGTCACCAAAATTATGAAATACCATTTCAGCAGGAGGCATCACTTCAGGTCCGTTTTTATCAGGAAGAATGCTGATATTGAATTCCCGGCCATCAATATATTCCTGAATTATCCAGTGAGAATCGTCATATTCCCTGAGCTTCAATCCATAATCGGTTGTAAAAGTGAATACCGAATCACCAGTTATTCCGAGGGAACCATCTTCCCATACAGGTTTGATAATATATCTGGTCCCGGGTTTCATCATTTTGTACTGTGATGGAAAATATGCGGCAGGTGTGGCTATTTTTTGCTCAAGCAATATTTTATTTGTCAAAGCTTTACTGGTAGTAATAAAAAGAGCTTCCAACGGATTACCGGAATAGGGTATCGAATACATATTGAGCAGTGCAGGGACAAAATAGCAAAGCTCACCCTTATTATTTATCGATTCAACCAGATTGAAGACAAAGTCAGGTTTCTCCCCGGCAAGCTCAGCAACTTCATTCATAAAATCTGAAGTGATGCCTTTCCTGTATGTTTCTATACCTATTATCCTGAGATTTTCCTCAATGTAGTTTACCTGTTCCAGAACATCAAGTTCATCAGGAAGAGCCCCTTCACGGGGTTGATTGAACAGAATACAGCATCTTCTCTTTATCATACGGCTAAATGATATCGTTTTATTGCTGAATGCATTATCATTTCGATAAGAGACTGATATTTAATTCCTGTCATGTTCGAAAGAATAGGAAGGTCAGAATGGACAGGATGAAGTCCGGCGAGTGGATTTACTTCCATGAAACAGATCCTGCCATTTCGATCAGCTTTTACATCTACTCTTCCAGCATCGACTCCGCCGAGCGCTTTCCATACCTTCAGGGCAACTGCCTTGCATTCATCGGAATATTCGGATGGTAAAGGTGTGTACTTGCAAAACACCTGATAATTTTCCTTATATTCTACTGAATAGGGAAGGTTATCCTTACATTCTATTTCCATACCTCCGATGGCTTCTGCATCATCACCCGATCCGACAACACCAACAGTAAACTCCCTGCCCGGAAGATATTCTTCAACAAGTGCAGGTTGATTGAATCGGGTCAGAAGGTAATCAACCATTTGCCTGAGTTCAGATTCTGAATGCACAAGACTTTTTTCTGTTATTCCCTTGCCAGTGCCCTCAGAAACCGGTTTAATAAAGAGAGGATAGACAAGATTGCACTTTTCAACATCTTTCAATTCAGAAATTAGTATTCCCGGACTTACCGCTACGCCTGCAGCGGAGACAATCAGTCTTGTAAGATGTTTGTTGAGTGAGATGCCCATAATTACCGGGCCGCTGAACACATAAGGTATCTTATACTGGTCAAGGATAGCCGGGACGACAGATTCCCTTCCATCGCCATACAAACCCTCGGCGATATTGAACACAAGATCCCATCTTTTTCCAGTCGAAAGGGCATCGATCAGCTGAAAACAATTTCCGATTGGCTCAGTCTGGAAGCCCATTTTTTTCAGTGCGCTATCTATAGCATCAACAGTGTCCTGTTTGTCAAATTCAGCAGTATCTTCCATAGAATAACCACGGTCTAGATACCACGACCGCAAATCAAATGTCAATCCGATTTTCATCTGTTTTCAGACCTATTTTTCAGGATATTCACAAAGAACACCCTTGTAATTGCGCAGAACTATATGTTCCTCATTATGCTCCACGACATAATTTGGAAGAAGAGGTATTTTGCCTCCTCCGCCGGGAGCATCGACAACAAATGTCGGAATGGCATAACCGCTTGTAAAGCCTCTGAGTCCCTTGATGATCTCAAGACCCTTGGCCACTGTTGTTCTGAAATGACCCGAACCGGGTATCAGATCACACTGATATAAATAATAAGGTCTGACCCTAACTTTCAATAATCTGTGCATAAGTTCTTTCATAACCGGCACATTGTCATTTATGCCTTTCAGCAGAACCGTCTGGCTTCCAAGTGGAAATCCACCATCAGCAAGCTTGTTGCAGGCTCTGGCACATTCGTCAGTGATCTCAAGGGGATGGGAGAAATGGAGACTCAGGAAAAGAGGGTGGTATTTTCTGAGAACATTTATCAAACCATCGGTTATTCGTTGCGGTAGAACAACAGGTATCCTTGTTCCTATACGGATTATCTCAACATGCTCTATCCTGCGGATATTCGACAGTATATAATCGAGTGTCTCATCAGAAAGAGTAAGAGGATCTCCGCCGCTTATAAGGACATCTCTGACTTCCTTATGGGCTGATATATAATTAAAAGCTTTTTCATAATCCTGCCTTCCGAGTTTATCAAGTCGTCCGACAGAATGTGAACGGGTACAATACCTGCAATAATTTGAACAAACCTGGGTGACAGTGAACAAAACCCTGTCGGGATATCTGTGAACAATTCCTTTAACTGGTGAGAAAGATTTCTCGTGTAAAGGATCAGATTGTTCACTGCTGCTCTCAAGTAATTCTTCAACTACAGGCACAACATTACGGCGAAGCGGATGAGATGGCCTGGTGTCATAAATCAATGAGGCAAAATAGGGAGTGATCCGTAAAGGAAGACGGCCTTTCAGGTTATTGATAGCCATGATCTCCTTTTCGGTCAGCTTCAGGACCTTCTTCAGATCGTCGATGCTGGTGAAAGCATTCCGGAGCTGCCATTTCCAATCATTCCAGGATTCGATAGTTGTCAGGGGGAAGTAGCGGTGCATGAATTCCGAACTTCGGGTGCTAACTGACAGGTTTGGGATTACGTCTTGCGAAAAAAACGTGGTTTTCGCGCCAGGCTCTTCGTCAGAAGAGCAACCCACGAGGCGGTCCTCACAGCGGAGGGCTGCAACCTCATTATTGTTAGCGTTCATGTTTGTCGATGAAAGATTTCATCAATTGCTTTTTCTTGTTTTAAACCGTTTTAGTTATAAATAAATTGGGCCAAAAATATATATTCCATAAATACAATTCATCTTTCGACCTATATAAATATTAACATGAATAGTCACTTATTAACAATGAATATTCCCATTACAGGTAAGAGACTTAACAAATACTTGTTTATCAATGTATTACACCAATCTGTTTTATATATCAAATCAGAAAATAAACCTGCATTTTTTTTGCCGGTTTCTTTTCTGATTCCTGTTGTTTTTCTTATAAAATTCTTCATTAAAACTTTTAAAACTACCTGATAATTTTTAAGAATGCTCATTAACAATTATTATGCCAGAACTTCATATGTCATAAATATTTGCAAAGTTTGCATTTCAAATGTTTTTTTCTACCAAAAAAGACATGCTTTATAACGCATATATGTTGATTTAATTATTTCAGTATGGAAAAACATTACTAAACGGATAAAATTTAAATTATGAATGAGATTCTTCGCTTCACTTCGTTCTGCTCAGAATGACAGTTATTTGGGGGCTTTAAGGAGGGAGGTGGTTGGAGGGATGACTTCCAACCACCTCTCTCCTCCCAATGACTAACTAAATCCATGTCATTCTGAGTGAAGCGAAGAATCTCATACTTTTAATCGGACAATAATATAAAAAACCACAAATACTAACCTTGAAAGGTATTACAATCATAAATATCAAATCATTATTCAGCGACCTAAAGGAAGCAGTATCGGGAACTGAACAGGATTTTACTGAGGTAAAACTCAGTAAAGCAATTCTTCTGCTGTCGATACCGGCAGTTCTTGAAATGATAATGGAATCAATATTTGTCGTTGTAGACATCTTTTTTGTTTCAAAGCTAGGAGCTGATGCTGTGGCAACTGTCGGTCTGACTGAGTCGCTGGTCACAATAGTCTATGCTGTATCGCTGGGACTAGCAACTGCAACAACCTCAATGGTGTCAAGAAGAATAGGTGAAAAAAATCCGGAAAAAGCATCTGAGACTGCGTTCCAGGCTATTTTTACAGGAATTGTAGTATCGCTTCTTATAGCAATACCCGGCACAATTTATTCAGGCAGGTTGCTGGAATTAATGGGGGCTTCAGAAACCATCACAGATCAACTTTCCGGTTACACAAGGATTATGCTTGGCGGCAATGTGGTTATCATGCTTTTATTTATTATCAATGCCATTTTCAGGAGCGCCGGTGACGCAGCAATTGCAATGAGGGTTCTCTGGGTAGGGAATATTATAAACATTATCCTCGATCCTTGCCTTATATTTGGATTGGGACCATTTCCCGAATTAGGTGTAACGGGTGCAGCTGTAGCTACAACCACCGGCAGAGGGATAGCTGTTCTTTACCAGTTCTGGCTACTATTCTATGGAAGGAAACGCATTCAGCTGTCAATAAAAGGATTGAATATTAATTTCAAAATAATTTCCCGGCTTATAAGATTGTCTCTGGGGAGCATTGGTCAGAACCTCATAGGAACAATAAGCTGGATTGCTCTGGTCAGAATAATCTCGGTTTTTGGCAGTGGAATAGTTGCTGGCTATACAATTGCAATCAGGATTGTAAGCTTTGTCCTTCTTCCTTCATGGGGGATAAGTAATGCAGCATCAACACTTGTTGGACAGAATCTGGGGGCAAAAAAACCTGATCGGGCTGAAAAAGCTGTTCTGGTAACCGGATGGGTTAACATGATTCTTCTTGGTATAGTTGGGTTGTTCCTGGTTTTATTTCCGGGTTACTTCATCAGTCTTTTTATTGATGATCCTGCTGTTCTTGCGTCAGGAACCCAGTGCCTGAGAATTATCAGCATAGGATTTGTTGCATATGGATTCGGGATGGTCCTGGTCAATTCATTCAATGGAGCAGGAGACACCACAACACCTCTGAAAATCAACATATTTGCCTTCTGGTTAATTGAAATCCCTCTCGCATGGATCCTTGCAATAAGATTAGGGATGAACCAGCAGGGTGTATTTACAGCAATAGTGATTGCTGAATCAATAATGACCCTGACTGCATGGCTGGTATTCAGAAGGGGAAAGTGGAAACTTAAGGAGGTGTAAAATCAACTATGGATTATTACTTTGGCCACCTTAAGTATCATGGACCTGGACAGCACTACAATATAGATTCCGGATTTAAGTGCTGAAATATCAAATTCAGATAAATTACCATCAACATTTTGAATTTCAATTAAATGACCTTGCAGATCATAAAGACTCAACTTTGCATCTGTGTAATTACCTCCAAGAGGGATACTGATCCGGTCTTCTTTAACAATAACCACCAGTGGTTCATTAACCCTGATGCTGATATCAAGTGTACCATTAACTCCTGACCCATCGGCTGCAGAAGCAAGTACAGTGACAAGTCCGTCCTCAATTGCTGTGACAAGGCCGGTAGGACTGATCGCAGCCTGACCTGTAATATTTACAATTGACCATGAAATACTCTTGTTTGTAGCAATTTCCGGTGAGATCTGAGTTGTGAGCTGAAGGGAACCCTTATCTGAGGTTATGATATTTGAGCCTCCTTCAACCACAACAGTAATACCTGAGACAGGAATTACCTGATTGGAAATCGTGATCTCTATAATTCCGCTTATGGCACTCCCATCAGCAGAAGTTGCAACGGCTGTTACTTTTCCGTCAGAAAATGCAGTGACCAGTCCGGTATTGCTGACTGAGGCCTGGCCTGTGCCTCCCGCAATTGACCAGGTAACCGATCTGTTTGTGGCATTTAACGGTTGAACATCAGCAATAAGCTGAAGACTGCCCTTATTTATTGAGATAGTAGCTGGTCCGTTCTCACTCTTTACTGTAATTCCTGTAACCAGGATGATCTGGCCGGAAATTGTAATTTCTATTATACCATAAACCCCTGACCCGTCAACAGCCGTTGCCCTGGCAGTTACTGTTCCGTCGGATACCGCCGTAACAAGGCCTGAAGGATTGATTACAGCCTGCCCTGTTCCATTTGTGACAGACCATGATACTGTTTTGTTTGTAGCATTAGCCGGAGTAACTGAAGCAATAAGCTGCAGCGTTCCGTTGTCGACGTGGATTGATGAAGTCCCATTTACCCCTGTGATTGATATTCCTGAAACAGGAATTGCCGGAGGCAATCCGTTCCAGCCAGACAATCGTGCAAATAGCCACCAGGCTGCGTAGGCTTTCCTGTTTGCGTTTAGAGGCTGGGAATGTGCTGAAGAACAATTGTACCAGTCTACATTTATCGTATGTGCATTTTGCCAGACAGTTGCCCAGTTTCTGTCGCGAACCGCATCACCATTACTGTCATAATCGCAATTATCATTTGCACCCTTATCCAGAAAATAGCTTCCATCAGGATCGTATGATTCAATATCAGCAAAATCGTAAAGTATCTTATTGTTGTTCCTGCAATAGTTCCTGATCTGTTGATTACGGATATTAAGCGTGCCGTTAACACCTGTTCCGTCAAGGTGGCCGGTCATATAAACAAATTTGACTTTTGGAAATTCACTTTCAAGTGAATTCATGAGGTTCAGGTATGTATTAATATTACTTTCGGTAGCTGAACTGACCTGCCCGCACCATGCCCACATAACAACATTTATATCGTTGTTGGAAGAATTTTTAAGATAGCTCCTAGTTGCAGCAGCCCAGGAAGTCCAGTCAGGCGAACCAAGGTCGGAACCGCCCGTAATTCCATGATCATGAATATCCAAACCTCCAATTAATCCGCCATTGTTCCACCTGTATGTATTACCTTTCCAGTTAAAGAGTCCTGTCATACCGTCTACTATCTGGCTTCCATGAGAGGTATGTTCATAGGCAATATGAAGGGAAGCCCTGGCCTGATCAATATAAGAAACCGGTATATTGTGAAGGTTTGTGCAGTTATGATCAATTATCTGACCATATTGAATTATTGAAATCTGAATCAGAGATATTAAGGCAAGTGTCTTTTTCATGGATGATCTTGAGTTCATAAAAAAATCACCATAATGGTATCGCAGAAATAATGTACAAATGTTAAAAATTCATACTGTCTGATTACAGTAATCCCTTAAGCACAATAAATTTAGGGGTATCAAATATAGAAAATTCCTTTGTGAAATCATAAAAAATTCAATTTTTTATTTCACAGGTCATCATAGTCCTTAATATCACCGGCACGCATTCTTTTTGTTTGCCCTCTTTTCTTTTTCTCATCCAGTCGTTCTGCTCTGGATTTGGTTGATGGGGAAGTGGGTTTTCGTTCAGGCATTTTTATCAGGCCTGAAGATATCAGTAATAGCAGTTTTTCGAGAGCTTTCTTCCTGTTACTCAGTTGAGTGCGCTCAGATTGTGATTTAACGACAAGTTCTCCGGCTAAATTTATCCTGTTCTTAAGATTCCTGCAGATCAGTTCCTTTTCAGCTGGCGAGAGACCGGATGAAAGCTGAACATTGAAATGGATTTCAACCTTTGTATTTACCTTGTTTACATTCTGGCCGCCCGGTCCGCTGCTCCTGGAAGTTAAGACGAGGAACTCGCTCTCGGGAATCCTGTTTTTAAGTTCTTCAGACGTCATTGGTGTGATTATTAATATTAGATGAACAGGCTTCTGGTTACTGGTTGTTGGTTGCTGATTACAGGTTACAGGTTGCTGGTTATAATTAGATGAAGAATAATGCAACCCCTGCCACACTAATAATTGCACCGGTAACTTCGGCAAAAGTTACTTTCTGCTTGTACAACACGACAGCCGGAAGGATAATCAGAACAGGAACCAGGGCCATAATTGTCGATGCTATCCCGGCCTCAGTGTATTTTATTGAAATAAGTGAAAAGGAAACACCAAGAAAAGGACCAAAGAAGGCACCCAAAGTAGTTGGCAACATTGCCGGTCTGTTTAAAATTGAGGAGGCTACTGTTTTCCACCTCCCCAATACAGTTACCAGAAAGGCAAATCCAATAATACCAGCCAGTATTCTTATCTGTGTGGCGGCGAAAGGATCATAATCCCTCATCCCAAGTTTGCTGAGTATCAGCCCCAGAGCCTGTCCCAGGGCTCCTCCAAAAGCATACAGAATCCCTCTTGGCGATAGTTTTAACGAAAATCTCTCACCTTTCCCATTCCTGCTGAAAATTGCTAATGCTATTCCAAGGAATGCCAGTATCATACCAAAAAAGTTAAACAGAGTAAGCCTCTCTCCAAGAATTATGAAACCAAAAAATGCTGTAATAGGAGGGACGAGGGTCATGATCAGCATCGCAAACCTCGATCCTATAAGAGTATATGACTTAAAAAGGAAGAGATCACCAAAGACAAAGCCTACCAGCCCCGACAGAACCAGCCAGAACCAGTTGCCTGAACCCGCGTCAACCGGGAATATCATTCCACGGTGCACGAGTGTAAAGAGGCTCAGAAAGATAAAACCTATAATGAGTCTCAGAATATTGACGGCAACCGATCCTATCTTATTGCTTGCCGATTCAAATGATAATGAGGTTATAGTCCAGAAGCATGCAGTCAGCAAGGCTGCAAACTCGCCTGAATGATTCTCAAAAAAGCTCATAATAACTGGTCACAAAAAGAGGCTAAAGCTAAATAAAGTTAAGTTAACCTTATCGGTTTTCTATTCAGCTATTTCAAAGAGATATTCTCCTGAGCCGGAATCGACCATAACAATTTCACCCTGGATACGTAAATTTGATAAATTCAGATCTGCAGAAAGTGGTTTACCTCCGATGGTCACCTTTTCGGCAGAATTGACAGGCAGGCAGATTGTTGCTTTTGTGTTTGCAGGTAAAATAACCGATATAAAGACCTTCCCGTCTTTGCGTTCCCATCCCGATACGATTTTCCCGTATCGGCTTTCAAATGAGGCTTTGGAAAAATTCAACTTTCCTGAAACATGAGGCTGGATAAGCAGGTTCCTGTAACCTGGAGTTTTGGTCTCTATGCCTGCCGATACCCTGTACATCCAGTCTCCGATGGCACCATATGCATAATGGTTGAATGAGTTCAGTCCCGGATCCTGGAATGTGCTGTCGGTTTTCTGACCGTCCCATCGGTCCCAGATTGTTGTTGCACCCATTTTGACAGGATAAAGCCACGAAGGATATGTTTCCTGAAGAAGCAGATCATATGCTACATCAGAATAACCATTTTGTGTAAGGACATGACAAAGGAAAGGAGTGCCAAGGAATCCTGTTGAAAGATGATTTCTTCTGCTTTTTATATCATCAACAAGGAATTTAGCTGCATTCGGACGTAGTTCATCGGGAATAAGGTCAAACATCAATGCCAGCACATAGGATGTCTGTGAGTTTGTTCCTATCCTGCCGGCAGGTGTGACATATTCCCTGATAAACACGTTCCTGATCTTATTGTAAAGGTCAGAATATATTTTTTCATCATCGGTTTTGCTTAGTTCCTTTGCAGTCTTTGCAAGAAGATCTGCCGAATATGCAAAAAATGCTGTGGAAATAAAATCGTGCTCCGTGAATCCATCAGGTTCGCTGTGGTTGTTCACAGGCGGATGGTAAAATAACCAGTCCCCATATTTGCTTCCACCCTTCCAAATATAAGTGTCACCGGCCCTTTTCCTGATATATTCGACCCATGCCTTCATGCTTGGATACTGAT
>CAZCQC010000205.1:0-6636 GCA_964500155.1 uncultured Rikenellaceae bacterium
CTCTTCGTCTTTATTTTTCAAATCATTCAAATTTATTCCTGTTCATTCTGTTTTTTATTGGATTTGGCATAAAAGCCGGATTTATTCCTCTTCATACATGGCTTCCCCAGGCTCATCCGGCAGCTCCTTCCCATGTATCAGGTGTAATGTCGGGGGTAATGATAAAAATGGGGATATACGGAATACTCAGGGTGCTCCTCGCGGTACAGTATGATCTGCTTCATATTGGTATTCTGATACTTGTTGTTTCCCTGATCTCTGGTATTCTTGGGGTTATGATGGCTATAGTTCAACACGATCTTAAGCGTCTTCTGGCTTACCATAGCATTGAGAATATAGGTATCATTGGTATTGGTATCGGACTGGGGGTAATCGGCCTTTCAACCGGAAATAATGCATTAAGCCTGCTTGGTTTTAGTGGAGGATTACTTCATGTGCTTAACCATTCACTATTTAAATCACTCCTTTTTTTTAATGCAGGTTCAGTATACCAGGCAACTCATACAAGGAACATTGAACAACTTGGAGGACTCATGAAAAGAATGCCCTATACCTCAGTTCTGTTCCTGATCGGATCGCTTGCTATCTGTGGCCTGCCGCCATTCAATGGTTTTATTTCGGAATATCTCATTTACCTCGGGATGTTTAAAAGCCTTTCTGCTGCAAGCCTTTATCAGTCAATTACAATCCTGGGGACAATTGTCGGACTATCCCTTATCGGAGGACTGGCAATCTTTTGTTTTACCAAAGCTTTCGGAATTGTTTTTCTTGGCGAACCAAGATCTGAAAAAGCATTTTCGGCTATTGAAGTAAGTAATGACATGATCATCCCGCAATATATTTCAGTTATACTGATCGTTTTAATAGGATTAGCTTCAGTCTGGTTTGTCAAACCTGTATTTGAGATAATATCGGCCGGATTCTCATTGACTAATATTAATATTGAAGCAGGATCCTCAATGTCGGATCTGACTCAGATTAGTATAATAAGCGGAATCTTTATTCTTTCGGTTATCATTTTGCTTATTTACAGGCATTATCATCTTAAATCAAAAGTTGTAAGCTATGGCCCGACCTGGGGATGTGGCTACACTGCCCCCGGCCCTAAACAGCAATATACTGCAACATCATATGCCTACAATTACAATCACCTTGCAAAACCGGTTTTACAGACTGAAAAAATGATGAAGGAGATCAGTGAGGATGATATCTTTCCTTCGGCGAGGAATTTTAAATCGCGAAGTGATGATTTTTTCAGAAAGGTACTTATTGACAGGCCAGTCGACCTGGTATCCGGACTACTTAAGAGAATTGCGATTATGCAAACCGGCAGGATCCAGCATTATATTTTATATGCATTTGTATTTATGCTTTTTATACTGTTATTAACCTGGTTCAAGATTATCTGATAATGACAGGTCTCATTTTGATATTAATTGCAGCCTTCTTTTTCCCCGGTATAATATTACGGACAAAAAGCATAGCATCCGGACGAAAGGGACCTGGTATCTTCCAACCATTCAGGGATGTTACTGTTCTGTTTAAGAAAGGAAGCGTTTTCAGTAAGACAACCGGGATAATATTCCAGATTGCTCCTGTTATTTCTCTGGCAGCTATTATCTGTTCAATTCTGGTGATACCCTTTGCAAATCAGATTGCGATAATCTCTTTTGAAGGAGATTTTGTTTTCTTCTCTTATATGTTGGCAATCAGTAAATTCTTCTCAATAATTGCTGCTCTCGATACCGGAAGCAGCTTTGAAGGTATGGGAGCCAGCCGTGAGGCTTTTTTCTCATTGCTTATTGAACCTGCCTTCTTCATCTTAATGGCCACCTTCTCAATGTTTACGGGCTTTACTTCATTTTCAGATATTTTCAGCCACTTTTTTATAACCGGGAATCATTATGTATTAATATACAGTATAATAGGATTTTGTTTATTCATTCAGATTGCGCTTATTGAGAACAGCAGGCTTCCTGTTGATGATCCGAAAACCCATCTTGAACTCACAATGATCCATGAGGTGATGATCCTCGATAACAGTGGTTTCGATAAAGCGCTGATCCATATCGGAACATGGCTTAAGTTTGCAATTTATGGTTCACTGATGTATAATGTAATTGTCCCGTCTGGCTGGAATATATTTCTCCAGATCGCTCTTTTTATGGCGGTTCAGGCGATGTTTGCCATTATTGTCGGAATGATCGAATCGTTCAGAGCCAGAAATAAAATGAATAAAAATCCAAAATTCATTTTTACTGTTTCAACAATTGCCATGATAGCTTTTGTAATTATCCTGATTCTCACCTACAAAATTATTTAATGGACTTATGGTGATTTATCTGATTGTATTGTTTGCCATAACACTGGTATATTTTGCTTCGGCGGAACGTCTGGTCAATTATATCAGACTGACAGGCGCTCAGGGGGTATTGCTCTGCGGGATCGCGCTTTTTGAGCTTAGTGATGTAAATACTGCAAACCTGATCTTTATCATGGCTGAGACACTCATTTTTAAAGCTTTCCTGATCCCGTTTCTTCTGACAAGGATTATCAAAGCATCAGGTGTAACCAAAGTACACCGACAGGCAATACCAGGTTTCTACCTGCTTCTGTTCTCGATTTTTACCCTTCTTTTAAGTGTGATTCTTGCCCATTCACTTGTAAATCCATTTGTAAATACAATTTACATGACAATTGCGCTTTTCACACTGTTTACCGGGCTTTTGCTGATTGTAACCCATAAACTCATTATTTCCCATCTTATTGGATTTTTGATAATTGAGAATGCTGTATTTATATTTTCCCTGGCTGTCGGAAATGAAATGCCGATGCTTATAAATATTGGAATACTGCTCGACATTTTTGTCGGAGTTCTTATTCTCGGCTTTTTTGGATTGCGTCTCAAACCGCATACTAACGAATTAACAATGCTAAAAGACTGAAATGCTTCTATTGTTTTTTATAACATCTGGCCTGGTAAGTGTTTCAATTGTCTTATTGAAAAAAAGGACAATTACAAAGATTTTGACCATTGTATTCGCCTTAATGCATATCTGGCTGACGCTTTACAGCTGGATCCACCTGAATGATACTGAACTCCGGTATTTTACATTCAACAGCACAGGAGTTTTATTGCTTTCAGTTCTGTCATTGATGACAATTCCAACTATTTATCATGGATTTATTTATGCCTCAGGAGATGACACCAGGAAATTCAATATATACCATGTGGCTCTGATAGCTCTGATGACTTTTATGTCAGCTGCATACCTTGCCAACGGGATGACTGTATTGTGGATCTTTGTCGAAGCAACAACCCTGGCTGTAGGTATGTTGATATATCACGACCGGACTGAAATAGCACTTGAGGCGACATGGAAATATGTCTTTATCTGTTCGGCCGGTATAGCACTTGCTTATTTAGGTATCCTGTTCCTTGGATTTATTTATGGCCGTGAAGATGCAGCAAGCCTATCTTTTTCTTCGCTTGCTGAAATAATCAACCAGGCAAATCCGATGTATCTGAAGATAGCATTTTTGTTTGTCCTCATAGGGTTCAGTACCAAAATGGGACTCTTCCCGATGCATACTGTTACGATTGATGCCCATTCAGTTGCCCCCCCTCCAATAAGTGCTCTTATTTCAACAACCCTTATGAATGTTGGCTTTCTTGCGATATTCAGAGTTTATACATTATTCTCCTCTTCCCCAATTTTCCTTTTCATGAATAGCGTCCTTATTATTTCGGGAGTGCTCTCATTGCTGGTAGCAGCGGGGTACATGCTTAAAGCAAAACATCTGAAGCGGATGCTTGCTTACTCAAGTCTTGAAAACATGGGACTTGTGGCGATCGCAATTGGGGTAGGAGGGTTTGGCTATTATGCGGCGCTTCTTCTGCTGGTAGTTCATTCACTTACAAAATCGAGCCTGTTTTATCAGATGGGTCAATTGTCGAGGGTTCTCCATACTTTTAAACTTGACGATTGCGGAAGATATATGAAATTGTACCCGGCAGGAGCAATGGTCCTTATCCTTGGTTTGATCTGCATTTTGGCTATCCCGCCATCGGGGCTCTTTATTACCGAGTTTATGATTTTTAAAGGTTTGATTTATAATGATCAGTGGCTGGTACTGATAGCTTCAATCATTCTTCTCTGCTTTGTTGTCTATGCGATGAGTACAAGGTTTATGCATATAATATTTTCCAATCCGCGCAAAGAATCTGATATTCAGGTGCCCGGGAAAGTCAACGCTGCCGAATCTGTAAGCCAGTTTTTATTTCTTGGAATTGTCATAGTTTTGTGTTTTTATCAGCCTCCTTTCCTTGTAAACCTGATAAAACAAAGCATTGAGATGTTGCCTTAATTAAATAGTAATGAGTCAGCTGTATTCAGAAACATTTGAAAATTCCTTCACGGTAGGTCTCAAAGAGATCCCGGAAATTGACTATAATATCTTTTATGACCAGGTATCAGGAATGCTTAGTGACGAGGCAATGCATTGTGTTGCTTATTATGGTGTAGAAGTCTTAGGTTATTTGAAGCTAATTTGTTGCATTGCAAATGATAAAACTCAGTCTACCAGGGTTTTTTCGACAAGAATTACTCACGACAGGCGTTTTGTGAAATCCCTGACACAAGCTTGCACTCAGCTTCATATTTTTGAACGTGAGATATATGAGAACTTTGGTGTGGAATTCGAAGGGCACCCGTGGCTTAAGCCTGTCAGATATCCTCATGACAGAAAAAATATATCAGCTGTTATGGATAATTACCCTTTCTATGAAATTGAAAGCGAAGAGCTTCATGAAGTTGGAGTTGGTCCGATTCATGCCGGGGTGATTGAGCCCGGTCATTTCAGATTCATCTGTAACGGGGAGAAGGTTTTACATCTTGAGATCCAGCTTGGGTACCAGCATCGGGGGATTGAACGGTTGCTTTCCGGTTATAAGACATCTCTTCAAAGGTGTGTCATTTCAGAAAGCATAGCAGGTGATACTTCCGTTGGCCATGCACTTGCTTTTTCCCAGCTAACAGATTCACTGAGCGGTCTGGAGATCAGTGATACTTTGCAGATTGAACGTTGTATCGGCCTCGAACTTGAAAGGATGGCAGTTCATATTGGAGATACAGCTGCTCTTTGCGGTGATGTGGCCTATCAGCTCGGACAGGTTGTGTGCGAGGCACTAAGAACAGAGATCATAAATACAACACAATTCTGGTGCGGAAATCGTTTCGGCAAAGGACTTGTGCGTCCCGGAGGCAGCAATTATCCGCTGAATGATCTGGTTGTTGATAAGATTCTTAAGACACTTGATGATACAGGAAAGAGATTTTCTGAAATAGCCGATAGGATTTATACATTACCAAGTGTCCTGGCCCGGTTTGAAGATATCGGACAGATTACGAGAGATCAGGCACTTAGCATCGGTACAGTGGGAATGGCTGCCAGAACATGCGGTATCCTGCGTGATATAAGAAGTACCCATCCTTTTCAATACTATAAAAAACTCGCAGTTCAGCCAGCTATCCTTGAAACCGGAGACGTTCTTGCAAGGGGAATGCTTCGCGTTCAGGAAGTAAGTCAGTCTGACAGAATCATTCGTGAACTTATTGAAATATGGAGGGAAAAGGAAAAAGCCTCTGCAAAGCCTGTTTATGAACACAGATTGAAGCCCGACAGCTTCTCATTATCACTCACAGAAGGCTGGCGTGGCGAAATATGTCATTCAGCAATTACTGATGAAAATGGAGATATCGTACACTATAAAATAAAGGATCCTTCATTTCAAAACTGGATGGCCCTGGCTATCGCTGTGCGCAACCAGGAGATCTCGGATTTCCCGGTTTGCAATAAGAGCTTTAACCTGAGTTATTGTGGTAACGACCTGTAAATTATCTGAAAATTGAATGTATAAAGAACTTAAAATATTAAAGCATCACGGATTACAATACGTTAAGGACCTGCGGAATCAGCCTGTTTCAGACCTTTTCAGAGGAAGACCGACAATTGCCGGCAATATATCGGGCTCTGAAATAAACAGGATATCTGAAATCTGTCCCTCCGGAGCTATAAATGAAACAAACGGTTCAATCGATCTTGGGAAATGTGTCTTTTGCAAAGAGTGTGCATTCATCCTTCCTGAAAAGATAAAGTTTCATAATGATTACAGGATAGCGGTTAACAGGAGAGAAGATCTGGTAATTAAACCAGGAAATAATAGTCCGGTGCGTCTCGATGAAAGCAAGATTAGAAAAGAGGTCAGAAAACTGTTTAAAAATTCGCTGAAACTCCGACAGGTATCTGCCGGAGGAGACAACTCATGCGAAATGGAGCTAAATGCAACGGGAAATGTGAATTTTGATTTTGGGCGTTATGGGGTTGAATTTGTTGCTTCGCCGCGGCATGCTGACGGGATAGTAATTACAGGGTCGATATCAGAGAATATGGCTGCAGCTTTGAATATCTGTTATGATGCTGTACCTGATCCTAAAATAATTATTCTTGTCGGTACTGATGTCATTAGTGGTGGTATGTTCAGTGATTCACCGGCTTTGAACAGAAAATTCATTGATGAACATCATATTGACCTGTATGTTCCAGGAAATCCTGCACACCCCCTTACGTTTATTA
>CAZCQC010000206.1:0-8492 GCA_964500155.1 uncultured Rikenellaceae bacterium
TCAACCGGTTCTTTCAACCAGTGGTTCCACAGGGACCTTGATATGAACAAGATGAAGGAACTGAAGGACCTGAGAACACCCGATGGTGTATGGTCAAGCTGGAACCATAACAATCCGACTGTCTACGATCCGACAAATACAAAGAATTTTTATGCCGGTAACTACTGGTATAATTTCTATAAGTGGTTTGACCTTGTTTCCAATATAACCAAATCTGCCCGTCTCTTCGGTGATATTTCACTTAATTATGAAATCATAGAAGGACTGTCAGCAAAGGTAACCTACCGCAGACAGCAATTTAATCACTGGTATGAGGAGAAGTACAGTACCGACCTTAACGACAGCGGAACACAGACCGCCGGAAACGAAGCAAGGGTAAAAGGATATTACCGTACTGATAATTCATATCAGACCCGTGAGAACTTTGAGACTCTTCTTTCATATTCAAAACAGATAAACGATTTTAAAATAAATGCCAACGCCGGTACTGACTTCTTTACTTATGAGTATAAATTTAACAGGGCCAATACCGTTGATGGTTTTAATATCAAGAACCTCTATTCTCTTTCAAACTCTGTTTCTCAGCCTAACATTGAAAATACAAGAAGAGATGAAAAATACCGTGCAGCTTTTGTCCGCGGTGATGTCAGCTTCAGGGACTTTCTTTTCGCTGATTTTACTTTAAGGAACGACTGGTATTCAACTCTTCCGCCGGATAAGAATTCGATCATGTCGAAATCATTCGGAGGCGCTTTCGTTTTCAGTGATCTGCTAGATCTGAATTTCCTTAATTTCGGAAAGATCCGTGCTTCATGGGGAGAAATCCCAAGAGCACTTGGTATTTTTAGCTATCCGGGATTTGCTTATGGTGTTGGTCAGTACCAGTGGAACGGCAGGTTCGTTATGGGAACACCCGATCAGCTTGTTGATCCCGCAATCAGGGGTGCTGTTAATACTGAAAAGGAATTTGGTCTTGAACTGAGATTTTTCAACAGCAAAATCGGTTTAACTGCAACCTATTGGGACAGAACTGAAAGGGATATCCCTTATTCCGTTTCAATTGCAAACTACAGCGGATTTACCTCAAAGCTTCTCAATACAGGGGAAATCACAAAGAAAGGTCTTGATCTGGCTCTTAACCTCAGACCATTCAACCGTCCTAATTTCTCATGGGATTTCAATGCGACCTTCGCCTACCTGATGGAACAGAATATTGTAAAAATTGCTGAGGGAATAGAACAGTTTTCAGTGCAGACAATCTGGGGTGGCGGACCTCCTCAGATGGTACATGCAAAAGGAAAGCAGTGGGGTCAGCTTTTCGGAGGAGGTATGAAAAGGAATGCTGATGGTGTTCCAATTCTTACTGCTGACGGAGCTTATATTAACGACCCGGCAGTTTTCTTCGGCAGTGTTTTACCTGATTTCACCGGTGGTATTCAGAACAGCTTTAAAATATTCAAGGCATTTACTGTTTCTGCAAACGTTGACTATCAGTTCGGAGGTAAATTCTTCTCATTGTCGGATATGTGGGGAACCTTCTCAGGTCTGACTGCCAGAACATCTGGTCTGAACGATAAAGGAATTCCAATCCGCGATCCTGTCGCTGATGGAGGAGGAGTTCATGTTACAGGTGTTGGCGAAGAGGGTGGCACAGTGGACACATATGTTGCGGCACAGGATTATTACCACAATCTATATAACAACGACACATATGATCCATTTGTTTATGACCTTACATATATTAAACTTCGCGAAGTAAGTCTTGCATATAATATACCGGTTGCTAAAATCGGCATGAGCAAGTATATCCAGGGGGCAACCATTTCTGTTTTCACACAGAACCCATGGCTTATATATTCAAAATGCAAAGACTTTGATCCTTCAGAGATCTCAGCTGCATCTGGTGAATCAGGCCAGTTCCCCGGAATACGTTCAATTGGTACGAACCTTAAGATCAGCTTCTAGGGAGACCGTTTAGAAACATTAAAAAAATGAAAAAGATGAAAAAAACATTTTATACAATTCTTACTTTTGCAGCAGCAGTTGTTCTGATTGCCGGCTGCAGTAAGCTTGAGGATTTCGGTGATACAAACGTTAATCCGGCGGCTACTTCAAGTCCTAATACCGCAGCTCTGCTTACCAATGTTCTGTCGGATGTAGGTGGAACTAATTATGCAGCTCACAGAGGTGCAGCCCTTTACTGTCAGTATTTCTCTGAAACACAGTATCCTGACTTTTCATGCTATTCCTTAAACCAGGCATCTCCTGCCGGTGTTTATGCAGGTTACCTTTATGACCTTGAGAATATTATAATTACAAATACCGATGAAGCAACAAAAGATATTGCTGCGTTGAACGGGTCAAACAATAACCAGATAGCTATCGCACGGATACTGAAAGCATATCTTTACTGGACATTGACAGACAGATGGGGTGATATTCCTTACAGCGATGCACTTAAAGGTGATCCAAATGTTACCTATGATACTCAGGAAGCTATCTACAAAGATCTCATAAAGGAACTTACTGAATCAGTTGCCCAGCTTGCAGCCGGTGGAGCTGTCTTAAAGGGAGATATAGTTTATGCAGGTGATGTTGCAAAATGGAAAAAGTTTGCAAATTCCCTCAGAATGTTAATGGCACTGAGATTGTCCAAACAATATCCAGGTGCATCCGATTATGCAGCCACAGAATTTAAAGCTGCCCTTACAAATGCAGCAGGACATATCTCGTCAAATGCCGATAATTTTAAGATCAGTTTTGTAGGCGGTGCCAATGCAACTTTTCAGAATCCTTTCTACAGGATGTATGACGGACGTAAAGACTATGGTGAAAGTGCAACCATGACTACGATTCTTGGAAGTCTTGGAAATGATTACCGCCAGTCGGTTTTTGGAGCTACCGGTAACGGAGCGGCTACAAACCTTGGTGTACCTTATGGCAGGAAGCGTGAATTTATTGATCCATGGTGCGGTGCCAACCCTACTTACGCTTATGTATTTGCACCCGCATACCGTACAAAAGAAAGTCCTGTTTACGTTATTCATGCATCAGCCCTTTTACTTGCCCGTGCTGAAGCTGCCGACAGGGGATGGACTTCAGAAACCGCCAATACTCAGGCATTATATGAGTCGGGAATCAAAGCTTCATTTGCAATGTGGGGGCTTTCAGAACCTGATGCAGCTTATTTTACCAATGGAGCAGTCGCTTTACCAAATGCTTTCGGAACAGGTGCAAACCTTCCTTTTATAGCCTTGCAGCAGTGGATTGCCTTTTATCCCGACGGAATTCAGGGATGGAGCAACTGGAGAAGGACTGGAGTACCAACCCTTACCCCGGCTCTCGATGCTACAAACAGCCCTAAAGTAATACCCCGCAGGTATGTTTATGGTACTGCTGATTATTCACTTACTGCTGAAGGAATTGCAGCTGCTGTTTCAAGATTGACAGGTGGCGACAAAATGGATTCAAAAGTATGGTGGGATAAGTAATAACTATCTCAGGGAAAATTTGAAAAAAATAAAATAGAAAAAGTATGAAAACACTTTATAAAACAATAAAATTCGCACTTGGTGTTTTTGTTATCGCAGCACTCGCGGTATCTTGCCTTCCTGAGCAGGAAACAATGGGTGATGCCGGACAGACACTTATTAAGTTAACACCTACTGATGGATTTTCAGTCTCTGCCCTGAGCCCGGTAAGTACTGCTCAGTCACTTCCGCTCTTTGAAGTCAGAAGGGATGTTCACAGTGAGGCAGCATTGAATACACAGACAACAGTTGAACTGATATTCGATGCAGACACCTCTATTCTAAAAGCCTATAATGAGGAGAATGAAACTGATTTCATCCCGTTACCACCATCGTTGCATACAACTGTTCCGGCTTTAGCATCTGGTAAGATTACAATTACCTTTGCCCCCGGAGAGAATATAAAATCTGTGATGATTAATGTTCCTAATGCTTTTAACTTTGATTTTTCCAAGCAGTATGCCCTGGCATATAAAGTTGGTGCAGTTACAGGCACCGGAGTATTAAGTGAAGCTGCCAGCACAGAAATCATCTGCCAGGTTCTTGCTAAGAATAAGTATGACGGGATATATGTTGTTACTGCAAATTCACCTATGGTTGACATTCTAAATGCAACTCTGACCGGGTATTATCCTTTCAAATATAAACTTATCACGACCGGGGAACATACCTGCGATGTTTATGAGTTTGATAATGATTATCCTCTTCACCCGATTTCAAGCGCCGGTGCATGGAGTTATTATGGTTCTTTCGGAATTATGATGGGATTCGATCCCTCAGGCAACGGTACTATTACTTCGTTCTCAAATATTTTTGGAGCTCCTGCAAATACAAGAGCTGCAGTTATCGATCCTTCGGGTGTTAACAAGTGGGATCCAGCAACCAAGAAAATTATTATTAAATACTGGATGAAGCAGCCAAGTCTGGTGCCTGATCCACCGAACATCCGCACATTTTTCGACGAAACATGGACTTATTCAGGTCCAAGGTAGTAGTTAAAACATTTAAAAGAGGCTGATTTTTTCAGCCTCTTTTTTTTTACCCGGGTCTAAGGATAAATGGAATAAAATTTGCAGTTGTATCTTTCTAAGATAAAAGATGGTATTTTTACATCTATTCCTGTATTTAAATAGTAAAGAAAATAAAAATGAAAAAAACAGCCGGAACTAGAATTATGATCCTATCATGCCTGATAGTTATTCTTTCTTTTTTTATACCTGATCTTTCCGGACAAACAGATCCGGCAAATCAGCTCCCCCAGTTCCTCTTTCCTGTTTTTACAAAAAGCCTGGTTAAAATGAAAGACGGCAGGCAGCTTACAGCCAACTTAAACTATAATATGGTTGATGAAGAGATGATATTTAACCAGAATGGTGCTTATATGGCACTTGAAAAACCGGTGGAAATTGATACAATTTTTTTACAGAACAGAAGATTTATACCTGTTGAGAATGCATTTTATGAGGTCCTCACCAAAGGATCGACAAGCTTGTATATTCAGCATAAGGCAAGATATAGTCCGAAAGGAAGTCCGACAGCATATGGCATGACCTCAAAGACCCTTGGGCCATCTAAGGTTCTGTCGATGGAGGTCGGCAACCAGGTCAGGCAGGTTGAACTTCCCGACAATGTTGAAGTTTCCCCTGCAACTGTTAACTGGGTAAGTTATAAAAATGAGATGCACAAGTTCACATCTGAAAAGCAGTTTCTGAAAATATTTCCAGAGTATGAAACCAAGCTAAAAGAGTTTTTGAAAACTAATAAGATCGACATCAAATCCAGGGAGGATTTGATTAAGCTGGGGACTTTCTGCAATAGTCAGGTAAAATAGGTAAATCCTGGTCAAGATAATTTGTCAATAAGAGTAGGAGATTCCTCACTTCGTTCGGAATGACAATTATAGTTTTAGGACTTTGGGAAGAACCCTGTCATTCCGAGCGCTAGCGAGGAATCTGTATCAAGTTATCTTATCTATAACAATTAGAAAGTGTTTTAGTGGGAGGTCTTTAGGGAGAGGTTTTATAAGGACTATTCGATCTTCATATTGACCAGTTCCAGCCTGGTCGCTGTTACCCTGAGCACCCTGAAGACAAAATTCCTGATCCTAATTGTATCATTGCAGACAGGTATACTTCCGTTATAATACAGTATCATTCCGGCAAGTGTTTCATAGTCATCTTCTTCCGGCAGATTCAGATTATATTTTTCATTAAGGTAATCAATTTCCAGACGTCCCGAGAAAACATATTCTTTAGGACTGATCACTTTTTCGGTGAATTCATTTATGTCATGTTCATCCTCAATATCACCGACGATCTCCTCTAAAACATCCTCTATGGTTACCATACCGGAGGTCCCGCCAAACTCGTCAACAACAAGAGCAACATTTTTCTTTTCGTCGAAGAATAGCTTCAGAAGCTTATTTGCAGCCATTGTTTCAGGAACAATTGCAAGCTTTCTGACACATGATAAAATATCGGGAGGATCTTTAAAGATATCCTTGAGCTCGAAGTAACCTACAATATTATCGATTGAGCTCTGATAAACGAGGATCCTTGAATGTCCGGTCTGAATGAACCTCTCTTTGAGTTCAGCCACTCCGCTTCGGGATTCAATGGCGTCAATCTCAGTCCTGGGAACCATACACTCCCTGAGTTTCACATTGGAGAAATCGAGAGCATTCTGAAAGATCCTGATATTCTGATGGTATGGTTCAGATTTTTCGGATCCCTGTTTGCTCAGATTCACAAAATGATCAAGATCAACCTTGCTGAAAACAAGATCTTCCTGTGCTTTTTTGTCACCTTTAATTCCGAAAAATACCCTGATAAACAGATTTGATGCTGCAAGAGTCAGCTTGCTGACAGGATAAAAAAGAGTATAGAAAAACATAGCAGGTATGCTGAGCAGCTTCAAAAAGAAATTGGGTGAAATAATGAAAATAGTTTTGGGCAGGAACTCAGATACGAGTAGGATTAAACCTGTACTTATAATTGTATTAAGTATCAGCACAACAATGTCGGAACCGATCAGCGGTGTAAGCAAAGGACCAAGGAGCCTTGAAAAGAAGAGTCCATAAATGACAAGGGCAATATTATTACCAATGAGCATTGTCGCGATGTATTGTCCCGGATTATTGGTGAAAGTCTGGATTATCTGTGAACCGAAAACACCCTGCTTCCTGTCAAGTTCAATCCTAAGTTTATTCGAGGTTACGAAAGCGATCTCCATACCTGAAAAAAAGGCTGATAAGATCATTGTCAGAACTATGACCAGTAAAACATTCATATTTCAAAAATAGTAATTTTTTCGCTTCTCCCCAAACCTCCCGCCAGGGCGGGACAGGCTCTCCCCCGGAGTGGGAGGGGCTTAAAAGACAGTAAATTAAGTCCCCCTCTCTTTCAGGAGAGGGGGGATTAGGGGGTGAGGCCGATTGAGGTAATTAGAGGCTCCTACTCCTCCTCATTAATATAAATGATGGCACTGATCTTTTTGAAATGTCGTTTTGAAAGCCGCGGGTCTGATTCAAGACCATATGCCTGGACAATCTGGTCCTCGGTGGTTATTTTTACAAACCTGTCGGTATAAATAAGTTCTTTTTTCTGATCCCAGTAAAGCAATTCGGTTTCAAGCTTTTCGCCTTCTTCATTAATAGCTACTACGCTGTCCTGCAATTCCCAGAGGTTCTTATTATCGGAGTATTTTGCATATTTTGATGTAACGGATGCAACTGGTTCTATTTGTCCGTCATAAAATAAGACTTTGATGCCATTTTCGAATTCTGAATAAGGAATATCCGCTTTTTCATATCTCTCCATTAATGGAGCAGAAAACATAAGCTGCATTTTGCCCGAGTCGGTGTAGGTGGTTGTAAAATCCCTGGCTGTCAACGACGGAAGGGACAGGATATCAATCTTTTCATATTTGACATTTTTCTTCTCGCACGAAATAACACCTAATGCTATAACAGTGAGAACTGTAATGGCATTAAGTCTTCTTTTCATTATATTCGAGAATGTGATTGAGACCTGTAAAAACCAGGTCGGGTTGAAAGTTGACCTTATAGCTTATCCTTTCTTTAAGATATCCGCTGTCACCTCCTGTAAGGACGACCATGGAATCGATATTATTTTCCTGGAATGAGCGGATATATTCATTTATTTCGTAGATGAGACCATTTATGACTCCGGCAGTTATGGCCTGAATTGTATTTCTTCCGGGTGAATCGAATCTTTCAATAGTGGAACACAGGGGTAACTTTGCTGTAAACTTATGCAATGCCTTGAATCTCATGCTTAATCCTGGTGCTATATTTCCTCCTTTGTAAGTCTTTCCCGATAAATAATCGTAAGTAACTGCGGTTCCTGCATCAATAACAAGTATATTTCTGCCGGGATACATAAAATATGCACCTGCTACAGCGGCTAACCTGTCCGGTCCCATTGTTTCAGGCGTACTATATTCATTTTTAAAAGGAAGTTTTGTCTTATATGTAAGGATGTGAGTCTTTGGTATATTGATGCTGATCAGATCGTATATGAACTCCGGCAGCACTTTCACCGAACAAATTATCCCTTTTTCAATCTTGTAAGGAGAAATCATTTTACTTATTGCCTCACAGTTAAATCCTTTGCTGCGAACGGAGAGAACCTTTTCTCCCTTATCATAAACTGCCAGTTTGTTGCTTGTATTACCTATGTCGTAAATAAGATTCATTACTATGAGTTATTTTGCAAAGGTAGTAAAGGGGATTCAAGAATAAAAAAATATATTTTTTGAGATTGAAAAATTGACACAACAATATAAAAGTGCCTAGAGTGAGCTAGAGTTTGGGGTACTCTAGGCACTCTAGGCACTTTAGTCACTCTAGTCACTTTTCCCCTGTTCCCACTAAGATGCTCCTCAATATCTCAATAGCCACCTTCACGCTTTTTATTTCGGAAATCGTCAGGCTCAGCTTAG
>CAZCQC010000207.1:0-4309 GCA_964500155.1 uncultured Rikenellaceae bacterium
TCATGAATACTGATTTTATGGTCCCGAATATATATGCTGTCGGACCCGATGGATTAAAACTTTCAATCAGCGCTCTCCCTGAAATCTCAGATACACTGTACAAGGTTCCTCTTGGTCTAAAAATTAACAGGGATGGAAACCTCATCTTTAAGATCCAAACATTAGAGGGAAATCTGGCAGATATGGAAATCTTTCTTTCCGATATAACTGCAAAAACAGAACATGATCTGCTTTCCGGGAATGATTACAGACTCGATCTGACCACCGGTTTATACGAAAACAGGTTTTTTCTGAACTTCCGGAATATTGGCACCGGAATCCCTGATTATCATGCCGGTAATGATCTTTTCAACGTTTACTGCTCCCACGGTATTCTAAAATTGGAAATCAATACTATACCATCAACGGAAGGGACTTTAATTATATCGAATCTCACCGGACAGGTACACCTGATTAAAAAATACTATGAACCTGGCTATTATGAGCTAAATCCCGGTTTAACAAATGGAGTTTATATTATCAGTTTCCACTCAGGAACAAAGAGGTACTCAAAAAAAATATTCATTCAATAATGAACTTACTCGGCTGATTCAGGTTTTTTAACCAGATCCTTTATATTTACTCCAATGGCTATCTCGTGGTTATTATAAATATTAAGCGCCACCGATTGAGCAAAATTGAAGTTATATGAGAATCTTATCCCCTTTGCAATATTCGCACCAAATCCAAAACCCCAGATGCCTGGATCTCTGAACGAGAGACTTCCCCAGACGTTGTTCTGATACTTAACCATCGAAGCTATGCCAACCTGACCTGCAATGTATTTCCCTCCCCTGAAATATATAAGTGGATTTACATTCCAGCGCTCGCCTATCAGGAAGGAGTATGCAGCATGTAACTGATAATTGGCAAGAGGCTTGTATGTCACGTCAACTTCATCATATTTTGCATCTCCGAAATTAATATTGGCGAACATTATGCCTGCTTCAATGCCCCTGAACAGGTAAAGAGCTGAAAAGTCGGACATAAATTTCAGTTTTGAAGAAACATCCTGTTGTGTCATGACAGGATCAATATTATAATTTGGATTGTTGTAATAATCAGTGAAGTTGATCTTATTATGATAAATACCGGCTGAAAGAGCCAGCAATACTTTATGTTCATCTTTAATTCTGAGGCTATAGGAATAGGTCCCCATAACATAGAGCTGATCGAAGATGCCGGCTTTATCATATATGATTTTTCCGCCCCATGCCGCATTTGTCATAAGCATGTCACAATATGACAACCTCAGGGTTTTGGGTCCGCCTTTTATTCCGCTCCAGTCGGACCTGAAGCTTGTAAAGACGCTGCCAGGGTTGAAGTGTCCCGCATATGATGAGGAGAGTGCATATTTATCCATAAAGTAGTTCTCTGAAACAGGCATCTGCTGGGCAATAATTACCCCATGAAAGAGAATTAATATCAGCGCTGTTATTGACTTTTTCATTATTGCAATTCCACTTTTTTATCGGACGATATTTACAGTCCCCTTAATCGTTCCTGATGTTTCTGTTTTCATAATGAAGTAATAAGCCGCAGAAGGAAGGTTAACTCCATTTGAAGTTCCATCCCATTCATTATGATATTCAGCCGATGAAAAAACGAGTTTCCCCGACCGGTTATATACCCTTACTTCACAATTTCCGTAGTCATTCAATCCGGGAATTTCCCAGTAATCATTGAACCCGTCATTATTTGGAGTAAAGAGGTACATAATGTTTTCATGGGTCGAAACTACCTCAACTGTGACTCCATTTTCAGCAGGATAATAATTTTCGTTGCCCTGCTGCCAGGCTCTTATATCTGCATTTCCGCGTGATATCCCAGTCAGTGCCGAACCGGTTACCTGGGCTATTTCCGGGTCGCTGCTTTCAAAGGATACCGGAAGTCCGGATGTTGTAACTGCCACAAGTTCAAATGTTTCAGTAACCAGGAGCTTGTCCGGATAAGAAATAAATGTTATGGTCTGAGGAATCATTGTAATAGTCAGGATTCCTGTAACATATGTGATATCGTAACAATTATCAATTCCTCCCGAAATTGTGATCACATAATCTCCTGCCGGGGAATCTGCTGCTGCAGTTGTGCTTGCCTGAGGAGGTGTATCAAGAACTGCAACAGTTTCCCCATAAACAAATCCTGAGAAGGTAAGAGTAAGAACAGGGTTCGCCGAAAGGTAAGGCTTCAATTTATTTTCGGCCGTGATGGTCAGATGAGCCCTGGTCACCGTAATAATTACTATTTTATTTTCGGCAGGATTGAAATTATTGTCTCCTGCCTGGCTGGCAGTTATATTTGAACTACCGGCGCTCCTGATATAGATTTTACCATTAATTATTTCAGCAACCAAAGTATTATCACTAATGTAAGTGACTGCCAGTCCTGAAGTTGATGAAGCACCAGCATCGAAACTGGCAACACCGTAAACAACAGGGGCAATTGGAGGAAAAGTTATTATCTGGTCGGCTTTGTTTATGGTAAGTGTCTGAGTTACATCAGGAGCCGGGTTATAGTTCTGATTACCAGGTTGTGATGCTTTTATTGATACAGTGCCCGCATTTACTATATGAATTAGACCTTCTGTTACTATCGCAACATTGGTATTCTCAGATGTAAAAGATATATTTAGGGAAGAACTTGCTGATGCCGGGATAATAAAATCCGGATCACCAAAAGTCCTTGGAACAAGTGCATCGAAAGTAATTGTCTGATCCGCCTTATTCACAGTTAAAGTGACAGTAACATCAATAGCCGAATAATAAATATCATTACCCGGCTGTGAAGCAGTGATCACAGCTGTTCCGGCCCCTGTTATATGTACAGTTGCCCCTGAAACTGTTGCGACGGCCGGGTTATCACTCGTATAAGAGACTATTAATCCGGAAGAGGCTGTTGCACCAAGATCGAAATCAGGATCCCCAAAGGTTTTTACGCCGGGTGCCGGAAATGTAATTGTCTGATCAGTCTGGTTCACTGTCAGAGTTCTGATATATCTTGCAGGAGCATAAGTCCCATCCCCGCTCTGCATCGCAGTGATATCAGCAGTCCCGGTTGAATTTACATTAAGTATGTTTCCACTAATTGTTGCCACTGTGGAATTTGAACTTGTAAAGGTCACTGGTAAACCGCTTGATGCGGAAGCAATCAGGGTAACGGGCGGGTCTCCATAAGTCATCGTATGAAGCGCTGTAAATGAGACTGTCTGTATAATGAAATTCACAGGCTGGTCAACAAAGGATGGCAGTAATCCACCCGATTCTGACGCTACGTCCCCCTGAGTATAGGTAATAAGAACGGTTTCACTTCCTGTAAGAGGTGTGTCGAGTGTCACTATAATGCTATACGGATCACCTGGTTTTAATGAAACAGCACTGATAGTTACTGGTGTCCCGTTAACTGTAACAATAAACTGATCCTCCTTACCTGTCGGATCAGCCATAGGCTTATCGAACTGGATCTCTATATTTCCACTTTTTGCAGCAAGCAGAAAATTAGGGATTCCCGGCGGACTGACGTTAATTGTAATTGTCGCGGCAGGAGAATCGCCGGTGTTATCGTGAATATAAAACCTGAAATTCCCGGCACCGTTACCGGCTGCCCCGTCGGCGAAATAAATCAGATTCAGATCCGGATCGGTCAGGGTGGAAGGTACAGTGGTTATCTGGTCGCCTCTTGTACCATTAATGTACTGATATAGAGATCCCTGCGAAGGCAGGGTAATTATTTGTGCAATCTTGGTACTTTCATCGCCGCCGTTATATTGAAGCCTGATTACACTCTCTTCACCCTGATCAGTCCATATTGTCTGAGGAACTGCCGAAAGAGGCGGATTTGCAGATGTGGTAAAACGATAGATTTCCGACCATGTTGTCCCTGTGGAATTTGTTGCAAATACTGCCCAGTAATAGGTCGTATTAAGAGCAAGACCTGAAATATCGTAAGTTGTGCTTGTTCCTGTATTATAATCAAACGACCCGCTGATATCAGAGTTGGTTGATATTTTCAGGGTATAATAACTGGCATTGCTTGAGCTTGTCCATTTAAACGTCTGTGATGTTCCGATGATGCCATTATTTGCCGGATTTACCAGCTTTGGTATTCCGGGCTCAGGCAGATTGATATTCTTGGTCAGATATACCCCATCATAAACAGAAGAAGGATTAATAGTATAAGTTGAACCGGATGGATGGAACAGTATTGCTTGCTCAGATAATATTGCTGTAGAATTATGGTATGCATATTGAATTCCTGAAGTTCCATTTGAGTT
>CAZCQC010000208.1:0-2588 GCA_964500155.1 uncultured Rikenellaceae bacterium
ATCCTGGTCTTCAGATCGTTGAATGACAGGGCTATAATTGACAAGTTATTCACAATTGCCGGTTACACCTACGGCCCGCTTTTAGGTCTTTATTCCTTCGGACTTTTTACAAAAAGAGAAGTCAGTGACAGACTTACTCCATTCATTGCTATTCTTTCACCTGTTGTATGTTATTTCCTGAGTATGTATTCCGAGGAATTGTTCAACGGATACAAATTCGGATTCGAACTGCTCCTGCTTAATGGTTTCCTGACATTCATGGGATTATGGATCTTCAGCCATAAACCAGGAGAGCTCAAAAAGATGTAATTACATTGTAATTACATTTGCCGGCGGTGATCTGCGATCCATATCAAAAAATAAAAGGCACCGATTACAACCGGGTCCCGATTTATCGTGACGAACTCGAAGAAGTCAGATCGGTGCCAGAGTTTTGTGTTGCGGTTTCTTCAGTTTCCTCTTCAACAATCTCTGGTTTGGTAATGACGGTTTTGGTTTTATATGGGATGTTCCATGTGATGAAGTAGCTGATACCTGCAGCAGTCATTTTGCCGCCATTTCCGTACCCTGGAAAATAGATCGGTCTCAAATCCCTGCCTCCGCCTCCTGATATTAAAAGTTTCAGCCTTACAGTCCATCCCATGCTGAAATTCCTGAAAATTTCAGTTTTTACCCCGGGAGAGACTTCAATAAAATGTCCCATTGCCTTTTTTGCAGGTATAGAAGAAGTTACAGTGCCCCAATAATTTTCACTCTGAAAGGAGGGAGTTTCAGAATTAAACAGACTGATTCCATAGCGTAATCCGATGCCGGCCCAGTATTTCCCGAGTGATATTTCAGGTTTCAGCAGGTTAAAATCGACACCCAGCCTCGCAAAGACACCCTTACTTGTATAATCGTAATTGTACTGTGAGTACTTATAGTCCAGATAACCGGCTTCAAGAACATAAGCTATCTTCTCACTTTTGTCAAATGAAAAATATCCCTCCATGGTGAGATTGTTCTTGTCCGAAAGGTAAATTCCCGGACCTGCAATATCGATGCCGGCTCTAAGCTTCAAAGGGAAGAGGACCGTATCCTGTGCGATGATGTTACCGGCAGTAATAAATATCAGGAGACTAGTAAAATATTCGGATATTCTCCTCATTGGCAGTTGTTATGTTGTTGGAACTTTTATAAATATAAAAAATATTTCCTGTGGTGTAGGCTGTATCAAGCCTGTGGTAAAATGTATATCCGCACTCTTTTGATATAAGGTGGGGATAGCTCGAATAAAGAAGATGCATGGTATCGGTCAAATTATTTATCCTGATAATAAAAGTACACGATCCGGAAGATGCATCAAGGGGTAAGAGAGCAGGTTGAACACCTGATTTGTTATTGTAGATAGTATCCGTCTTGTTCGATCCGAAAAGAGTCAGGGTTTCAGGAGTCTTTTTTTCTTTTGAGGTGTTACTGTAAAATGTAGCTTTTAGGTATGCGTTTGTCTCTTCAAAGCATGCCCCGGGAGTACACGATATAATTACAATTGAACAAACTGTGATCAGTAAAGCAAAAAACAAATGACCTGGTTTCTTCATGACGCTTTGAAAGTCGCAAAAATAATAAAAATTGCCGGTATGGGTTTACTCAACCATCTTCCTTAAATACTCCTCAGCTTTTTTAAGTGCCGATTGTATTCCTGAAGGTTTCTTTCCGCCTGCAGAAGCAAGGAATGGCTGACCCCCACCTCCTCCGTTTATCTCGCCTGCTATCTCTTTAATGATTGCTGCTGCATTTATTTTTTTCTCCCTGACAAGTGAATCGCAGACCATTACGAGAATATTTGCTTTTTCACTTAACTCAGCTCCCAGTACGAGAACCGTATTATCAGATGAATTTCGTACCTGGGAAGCAATGTTTTTAAGGATTTCAGCCGACCAGGCGTCTATCTTCCCTGACATAAATCTTATTCCTTTTATCAGGACTGCCTTCCCTTCAAGTTCCCTGATGATCACAGAAACAGACTGAGCCTCAAATTTTTCAATGCTTTTCTTGAGAAGAGTATTCTCAGCCATAAGTTTCTCAACACTATCCTTAATATTTCCTGTGCTCCTTAGCAGAGATGCAACTTCATCAGCCGAATCTAATTTTTCGTTAATGTATTCTTCTGCCTTTGCTGCGGTTACCGCTTCAATCCTTCTTATACCCGCTGCAATTCCTCCTTCTGAGATGATCTTTATTATGCCGATGCTTCCTGTATTTCCAACATGGGTTCCTCCGCATAATTCTATCGATTCTCCAAATCTGACAACTCTTACAGAATCGCCGTATTTTTCACCGAACAGAGCCATGGCGCCCATATCAATGGCTTCTTTCATGGAGATACCCTCAGTGACCTTAATATTGTTGCTCTGCCTTACCATACTGTTTGCAATCTCTTCAACCCTCTTCAGTTCATCTTTTGTCATCTTTGTAAAATGGCTGAAATCGAACCTGAGACGATCGGGGGTAACCAGTGATCCCTTCTGTTCGACATGGTTACCGAGAACCGATCTTAGAGCAAAGTGCAAAAGATGGGTTGCAGTATGGTTATTTGCAGTCATCTG
>CAZCQC010000209.1:0-33823 GCA_964500155.1 uncultured Rikenellaceae bacterium
CGGGCAGGTCGTATTGACAGAGGCGTTAAACAGGATGTTTTCTGGGTAATTTATATGACTTCTATGCCCAGTGTGCTGGTCGAAACAGGATTTATTACAAATCCGGACGAAGAAAAGTATCTTGTCTCAGATGAAGGTCAGGATCTTATTGCCTCCGCAATATACAGAGCCACACGCGATTACATTAACGAAATCGATAAAAAGACGAATATTTCAACTTCAAATGAAAAGGAACAGATTGCGGAACCTGACTCCTCTGACTCCGACACTCTTCAGGTGGTTGACGATCTTAAATTCATGATTCAGATCGCCACCTCAACTGAGAAAAAGAGACTTCTCCCTGAGAATTTTAAGGGAATTAAAGATGTGGTAGAACTCTCCTCCCTGAATCTTTTCAGATATGCTGCAGGCAGTTTTTCCAATTACTCACAGGCTGCTGAGTTCAGGAAAAAATTAGAGGTTGTTTACCCCGATGCCTTTGTGATCGCAGTAAAAAACAATAAAATACTACCTTTACAGGATGCTCTGAACCCAAAATAAAACAAAACAGACCTTAAATGAAAAAAATCTCGAATGAAGTCAAAATAGGTTTCACAGCTTTAATTACACTCCTTGTATTTATCTGGGTATATAATTTTCTTAAAGGCAAGGATCTCTTCAGCAAAACATCTCATTATTATGTTATTTACGATAATGTCGGGGGTCTTGCCGAATCCAGTCCCATTGAAGTGAACGGCTACAGGGTCGGGGTTGTCCAGTCTCTGAAGTTCCTTGATCCTCAAACCGGCAGACTTCTGGTAACTCTTTCAGTAGATAAGGGATTCAGGTTTCCGGTAAATACATTTGCTGAAATAACGACCGCCTCACTACTTGCCGGCATGAAGATTCAGCTGGTCTATGGCAATGGTCCGGGTACCTATTCGGATGGTGACACCATTCCCGGAAGGCTTGCCGAATCGCTGATAACTAAAGTTGAAAATGAGCTTGGTCCGCTTAAAGAAGAAATATCTGAACTGATTTCGGCAATTGATACTGTCGTCGGTTCAGTTAATGAAATCATGAATCCTCAGTTCAGGACCAATTTAAGATCGGGAATCGCAAGTCTCAGCAATACAGCTAAGAGTATTGACGAGGCTGAACTTAAGGCTACTCTGGAAAATATTAATAAGTTCACTAAGATGCTGGCCGAAAATTCGGATAAACTCACTTCAACATTCAGCAGCCTGGAGAACATTGCCGACACCCTTGCTGCAGCTGATATTTATAGCTCGGTTAACAATCTTAAATCGAGCCTTGAAAAAGCATCGGTTTTAATGGGGAACCTCAGTAACGGACAGGGAACTGCCGGAAAACTAATTACAAATGATTCGCTTTATACAAATCTCTCAAAGAGCCTGGAGAGTTTGAACCTTCTTTTACAGGATATGAAGGCTAATCCAAAACGGTATGTCCATTTTTCGCTCTTCGGCAAAAAAAATATTCCGGAAGAATAGGATTATTATAAAAATCACAGTATCTTGATCTTAAAATAGATAAAATAAATGATGGCAAAATAGTCCTCATTTTTTTTAGTTTCTGTTTATTTCTGATCAATATTTTATAATAAATTGTCTTACACGGATAAACCAACTTTTGAACTTACAAATAATTGATATTCAATGAATTAAAATATGTAAAAATATTTTTTTTTATAAGTTGCTGATGATTAAAAACATATACTATTTTTGATATAACCAAGCAAAAAAAATTTTTTTTTTAAGTTTTTTTTTTACAAATATTGCTGTCTGAATCAGCAAGACTGTAAACCTTAAGACTAATAACAAAATATTTTCATGAACAAATCGCACAATGATGTTTGGAATAGCTGTCTGCAGATAATAAAAGACATAATTCCTTCCGTCAGTTTTAAGACCTGGTTTGAACCTATTATTCCTCTAAAGCTTGAAAACAATGTTTTAACAATCCAGGTTCCAAGTCCTTTTTTTTATGAATACCTCGAAGAACAATATATTGATATCCTCAGAAAGACCCTCAGGCGCGAGATTGGTGCTGATGCAAAGCTTGAGTACAATGTAGTGCTTGAAAACGCAAATTACTCCGATGGAAAACCATATACAGTAAGATATCCCTCCCGCAACAAGGCAGATCTACATAACAAACCTGTTCAGGTTCCTTTCGACATTACTCAACCCTCAATAAAAAACCCTTTTGTAATTCCCGGAATTAAAAAGGTTCATTTCGATCCGAAACTTAATCCTGACTACAATTTCAATAATTATGTCGAGGGGGAATGCAACAGACTTGCCAGATCAGCTGGTATTGCGGTTGGCAATAACCCGGGGGGTACTGCCTTCAATCCTCTTATGATCTATGGTGATTCCGGGCTGGGGAAAACACACCTGGCGCAGGCAATAGGAATTCTTGTAAAGGAGAAGCATCCTGATAAGGTCGTTCTGTACGTAAATGCCAATAAATTCCAGACACAATTTGTGGAGTCGGTGAGGAACAATAATAAAAATGATTTCCTTCATTTCTACCAGATGATCGATGTGCTCATTCTTGATGATGTCCATGAATTTGCAGGAAAGGAAAAAACACAGGACACTTTCTTCCACATTTTCAATCATATACATCAGTCAGGTAAACAACTGATCCTTACATGCGACAGGCCGCCTGTAGAACTTCAGGGGATGGAACAAAGACTCTTATCCAGGTTCAAATGGGGTTTGCAGGCTGATCTGCAAAGACCTGATTATGAAACCAGGCTGGCAATTCTCAAAAAGAAAGCTTATAATGACGGTATTGAACTGCCTGACGAAATATTCGAATACCTGGCTGCAAATATTTCCAACAATATACGGGAGCTTGAAGCAGTTCTGATATCATTGTATGCACAGTCAACACTGAACAGGAAAGAGATCACGCTTGACCTTGCACACCAGATGGTTGAAAAGCTGGTAAGCACATCAAGGCGCGAGATCACTATTGAATATATTCAGAAAATTGTCTGCGATTATTACAAGATACCCATAGAAATGATCCAGGGAAAAACGAGAAAAAGGGAAATTGTACAGGCCAGACAGGTTTCAATGTATTTTTCGAAAAGCCTCACAAAGGCTTCATTAGCCAGCATTGGTTCACATATCGGAGGTAAGGATCATGCAACTGTCCTTCATGCGTGCAAGACTGTCAATAACCTTATCGACACGGATAAACATTTCAGGAACCAGATAAACGAGATAGAGAAGAAACTGAAGGTATAAACTATCTTTTGCCTCTGAAATTCCGACCATCTATATCCTTAACACATCTGAACCCCACTGTTGCGTTCCGGTCATACCCTTGCGAAACCATCAGCATTATCTGGGTTTTATCAAGGGCCTGAGGTCCTCCCTGAATATACCACCAGCTTGAGTCGGGCTTGTAGAAGCTGCCACCCCTGATTACAGTGAAATAGTTTGATCCGTTAAAGTACAGATCATTGGTCATCTGCCATACATTTCCAACAAGGTCCATTACCCCGTAAGGGCTCATGCCTTTGCTAAACGCATTTACCGGTGTAGTTTTTCCAAATGCATTATTACACAATGTGCCATGGAATTCGTTGCCCCATGGCCATTTACGATTATCAGTCCCCTGGGCAGCAAGCTGCCATTCAGCCTGGGTTGGAAGCCTTTTGCCGGCCCATCTTGCATAAGCTTTCATATCTTCATGGCTAATGTACACAACCGGGTACCTTTCCTGACCTTGCTTATATATACCTCTTTCCCAGTGCCTTAAATATCTAACTGTATCGGTAGTCCTGTAACCTGAACTCTGGAGAAACTCATAATACTGGGCATTTGTTACAGGGTATTTGTCGATAAGGAAGCTGTCGACCTTTGTACTTATTCCACTGACTTCCGGATAAGGAATAAAGTCTTCGCCAGTACTTACATCAAATGTAAATTCAGTTCCGGGAACAAGAATCATATCAGGGGCAATACCTGTAGCTTTTACAGTATGTATCACCGAGCTTATAAGCCATGGCTTTCCTCCTTTGAACATATGAATATTTTCATCAAGGAGAAGCTTACTGTTCATTAGCTGGACCACAATCTTACCTTCATAGTATCCAAAGATGTCCCTGATCCTGACAATTGTATCTCTGGAAAGATTAAACTCCTTAAAAACAGTTTTATACGAAGGATTTCCCTTCCATATCACTATCTTGTTCTTCCCCTGATCTTTTAAATGAATTGAATCTCCTTTAAGCTCAGATTTTAACAGCAGGGGCAGCTCAGCAATGCAATCGACAGAGCCTTCTTTTCTGGTTCCGGAATAAGAAACAGGCCAGCCTTCAGCCCTTGCTGAAACATAAGTAATTCCATTTTCTGTAGAAGGAACAATGTTTTCGTGATTCCATAACGAAATATAGTGCTTCAGGCTGTCATTTTTAATTTTAATAAGTCTGGCGTCAATTCCTTCAGACCTCATATTCAGTACTGTATACACGGTCTTCTCTCCCGACGACCATCTGTTAACTAAAACATTATCGGCTTCAGTGTTAATCAGCGGTGTCCAATCCTTATCCAGAAAAGCGTCATTGTTCTGACGGAGGGTGAAAGTTGTTCTGGCAAGAAAATCGAGATCATCCCTGTAATTGTCATCCCTTCCCCCGGGACGGAACATATTCAATTCTGTACCATATCCATTGAAAAATGCTATTGCTATTTCGCGATGAATATTATCCTCACCAACATCGCATACCCTGAAAATTGAGAAATCTGGTTTTATAAGCTTGTTGAGGTTGAGTTCCGGACTGAGAAAGATCGCATTGTGAACCCTTCCTGAAATGATCCCGGGCATATCTTTTGTCACCGCCATACCTTCGGAAAACATTACAACACCACTTCGGACACTGTCGGCTGCTGCCTGCAGTTCGTAGCTTGAACTACCCTGTGTATCAAGCACAACGCCGTCTGCTTCGGTCTCTTTGATCAGCCTGGCCATCCCTCTTAAATGGTCCTCCTTCCTTGTGCTGTTATCCCATGGATTATAGGCTATAAAAAACTTTGTATTACTCTGACGGGCGAGTCGTCCGAAATTCCTTAGCTGCGCTGTCCCACCGGGTAGGTCCCTGTAAAGATCCCACTGGTTTCGCTGATCGAGACCAAGCCGTGGCCAGGTTGGCCAAATTCCATATACGTCGATATTTCCAAAAAGTTCATTCCCTTTCCTGATCAGGTCAGGTAAGGTATATTTCCCGAGAGTTCTGTCATAAAACTCCCTGTCCCATGCCATCTGGAGGATTATCAGATAGCTCTCTTTGATCCAGGCAAGGTCGGACCGGTCATACAGTGAATTGTCAAATTTTTTAAGATCGTATAAATACCTGTCCCTGAACATTAGTCGTAAGCCGTTTTGCCATTCTCCCCTGAAGATATCGGCATATATATTATAATATACCTTTGCTCCGGGAGGAAGAAGAGTCTGATATCGCTGCTTCAGTCCTCCCTGTGTTTGCTGACGCCTGGCGATGGCACAAACTGAAAATACGCTGTCGGCCCCGAAGGAAGTATAACCCAGTTCCCATGCATTATCCGGAAGAATAACCCTGACAGGCTGATACCCGGGACGAAACAGCCAGGCGCGTGCAAGGTCCCATGGACCTTTACCAGTAATATTGATTGATTCGTTATCCGAATCAAACGGGATTACATTGCTGATTGAAACAGTATCGCCGGAGATATTTTCAAATTCAAATCCGCATTGCCAGCCAGGCCCTTCAGATTCAGAAGTTACAAGTACGAGTCTGATCTTGTTATCAAATTCAAGCGCAAAGTTATTTCCTGAACTTAAAGCAGGAACATCACCCGTGGTAAATATTTTTTCGTCAAGAAGGAAACTTAAAATCGGTTTTTTGCGTTTAAATAGAGAACTTGTATTGTCAGACAATGTTATACTGTCGGTAGAAAGTCCGGTCTGAACCGAAATATGAACTTTGGCAAGTGATTGTGAACTTACTTGAAATGGAATCAGAATAACAAAAAAAACAGCAATCCGGATAAAAATTTTATGGCAGATCATTTAACAGCTTTTTAGAATTGCAATTGTAATTTTATGCAATTTAGGACTTACGGAAGACAAAAAAAACTGTTTTAAAAATGTATTAAGGAAATATTGCAAAAAATGACACTCCTAATAAAAATATCGAGACTTCTGTTTTTGCTTCTTCTTTCCATGTTTTTAATGGCCGGTTGTGCTTCCTCAAAAAAGAATCCTTATTATGAAAAAAGGGTAAAAGCCTCAAAAAACAATACAAAACAGCTTGGAAGAAACAGGTATTACTTCTCAAATGATTATCAGAAAAAGCTGGCTAAAAGTTATAAAAGGAAGGTCCAGTATTAATTACTCATCACAAACGAAATACAACCCATCGTAAGCAAGCATTATTCCGGACGGCAGGGCAGCACATACCTCTTCATGAAAGCCCATCTGATGACTTATATGTGTTATAAATGCTTTTCTTGGAGATATTTCCCTTATAAAATCAACTGCTTCTCTGAGACTGAAATGAGAAATATGTTTCTCTTTTCTTAAAGCATTAATAACTAAATATTTAACACCGAACAATTTTTCTTTTGTCTCTTCAGGGACATAATTAGCATCGGTTATATAAGCAAAATTTCCTATCCTGAATCCATAAACAGGAAGCCTGTAATGAAACACCCTTAATGGTGTCACTGTTATTCCATTTATTGAAAATCCATATTCATTGATCAGATTAAGTCTCATCTTTGGAATTCCCGGATACTGGTATTCTGCAAACACATATGAATACTCTTTCCTGATAGCCTTCTGAACCCTCTCTTCTGCGTATATATCAATAGCATCCTGACTTTTATAATTAAAAGCTCTGACATCATCCATTCCGGCAATGTGGTCCTTATGCTCATGAGTCAGGATTATTGCATCCAGATGTTTCAAATTTTCCCTTAGCATCTGCTGGCGAAAGTCAGGTCCTGCATCAATGACAATGTTGGTCTCATCCATTTCAATAAGGATAGATGTCCTGAGTCTCTTGTCATGAATATCACCGGAATGGCATGTTTCACAATCACATGCAATAACCGGTACACCCTGAGAAGTGCCGGTACCGAGAAAAGTAATTTTCACTTCAGAATATTTTCGAAGCAAACCTAAATTAAAATTCTTTAACTTTCAACATGCTGTACTTATTTTATGGCTTTTAAAATTCCCGTACATGCATTATTACTAAATTTACTGTCAATAAAAGAACTATGGCAGCCGGAAAAATTTATTTGATTCCCGTAACATTGGGCGATGAGGATTACCATAGAGTTATACCGGAAAAAGTACTTGCGGTAACCAGATCATTAAGGTTGTTTGCCGTAGAGGATTTAAGAAGCTCCCGGAGGTACCTCCGGCTGATTGATAAGGATTTTCCTATAAATGAGACAATTTTCCATGAACTTAACGAACACACAAACGAATCGGAGATCGGAGAATTCCTCGAACCTGTGCTGAAAGGAACTGACATGGGAATTATGAGTGAGGCAGGACTCCCCGGCATAGCCGATCCAGGTGCGAAGCTGGTTTCAATTGCACACAGGAAGCGGATCAGGGTGATTCCTCTTACGGGACCATCATCAATATTGCTTGCAATAATCTCTTCAGGGCTGAACGGCCAGAGTTTTACTTTCAATGGATATCTTCCCGTGAAACCGGCCGACAGGGCATCAAGGCTCAGGGAACTGGAAAAAAAATCGCGTGACGGCCATGCTCAGATATTCATGGAGACACCGTACCGCAATCAGAGGATGCTTGAATCGATTCTTTCAGTATGCAGCGATGATACATTGCTCTGCATCGCCGTGGACATTACACTTACCGGCGAAAGTATAAGGACAATGACAATCTCAGAATGGAAGAAAAACCAGCCCTCAATCAATGACCGGCTGGCAGTATTCATTATCCAATGAGGCTTATTTTACCTATTAATGTTTTTTGAGCTTTACAAGATAGATCTGGAAAAGAAATGGGGTAAAAGGTGAAACATAATAGTTACCCTGTGTTCCAAAAGCAAGGTTTGATGGAGCAACAATAAGTGACTTGCCTCCCTCATTCATATAAGTAATACCTTCATCAAACCCGGGGAGAGTTTTCGCCTCGTTTACAGGAAATATAAGAGTATCAGTAGTTCCGAAATTGGTTTCAAATATTTGCGTGGTAAGGTACTGTATGGCGTAAAATACATATGCCGTATCATGAGTTTCAGCCTGAGCTCCGGTTCCCACAACAAGGTCAAAATAATATAATCCACTACTCTTTTTTACAAAATCAATGGTATCATTGTTTAAAATGAAATTCGATATGTCAAGTTTTTCCTTTGCTTCGATGTCATCAGTCTTTACAGTCGGATCACATGACACTAAAGAGACCAGAGCAATAAAACCTGATAGCATATAAAAATGCCTTAAAGAAATTCCGTTTGTCATATATCAGTATTAAGTATCAAAATCTTCTGCAATAATCGTTCCATTTATTTTTCTGAAAGAATACTTACTCTATAAACTATGATAGTCCTTGGGGGAATCTTTTTCCCGTCCCCCACCAGTCCAAAAGCCAGAAAAGGAGGCAGAATAAACAAGGCTTCAGCCCCCGGTTTCAATAATCGCAAGCCTTCATTCAGTCCGGGTTCAATGTCAGTTTTTCCAATAATAACCTGTCTCGGACCCAGATCGTCAGATGAATAGCAGACAGTACCGTCAATTAGCTGGCACTCGAATTCCATAGATACCCTGTCGTTATCTTTAATATATTGGCCACTACCCTCATTCTTAATTAAATACCATAACCCTGTCGGTGACTCTTTCATCTTAAGATCCTTCCTTTCGATATAATTCTGAATTATCTCTTTGTCTTTCTGCACAAGGTATCTGTTCAGTTCAGTCATTTCCCGGCTCCCGGGTCTAACCGTTGCCTTGCTATTGTCCGTTTCATTTCTGCATGAGCCGGACAAAAAGATTAATATTAAAAATATGAAAAGCTCAGTCCTCATTATTTTTAAAACACATTTTTCAGACGATCAGCATTCTCCTCAAGAACTTTCAGAAAGTACTTTATTGTATTCTCAAGAGTATCATAAAATTCTCCACCTGAAGCATTCCGATGACCACCGCCGGTAAAATACCTCGAGGCAAATTCGTTAACAGGAAATTTCCCCTTTGAACGGAATGATAATTTTACAAAATTATCCTTTTCAATAAAGAGGACTGAGAAATTGATCCCCTTTATCGACAGGGGCAGATTTACAAATCCTTCGGTATCTCCTTTAACATGATTAAAATCAGCAAGATCTTTTTTAGTCAGACTGATATAAGCGGTCCTGTATTCACTTAAAACAGTCATCCGTTCCTTCAGTGCCAACCCCATAAGTTTCATCCTGTCAGCCGAGAAATTATTGTAAACTATATTCAGCAACTGGTATTTATCAATTCCTGATTCCAGAAGGCCGGCAATAATTCTAAGTGTTCTTCCTGTATAAGAGCCGTGCTCAAAATTTCCGGTATCGGTTATTATACCAACATAAATGTCCTCTGAATAGGATTTATTAAGAAAGGGTCCGCCATTCATTAAGGTTACCATCTCATAAACAAGCTCGGAAGTTGAACAACTCGAAGGATCAGAAATTATCAGATTTGCAAAGTCCTTTGGTTCAAGGTGGTGATCGATAATTACTTTTGTGGCAGACGAACGGATAACAAATTCCTCAGCTTCGCCAAGCCGGTTAGGCTGATTGAAATCCATCATCAGAATTAAATCTGCAGATTCGATTAGACTGATGCATTTCTTTCTTTTCCTTATAAATACATTGATCTTATCTGAGCCGTCCATCCACTTAAGAAACTCCTGGAGGTTATTCGGACACATCATTCCAGCCTTTTTCCCCTTGCTGTTGAGATAGTGATAAAGAGCTAACTGAGAACCTATTGCATCACCGTCCGGATTGATATGACTTATGAGTAATATATTATCAGCGGAATCCAAAAGTTCCGACAATTCTTTTGTATATTTGGCCAGTTCAAACACTTTTACTGCTGCTGAATCAAGGGGTTAAAGATAGAAAATAATCCTTTAGGCATATTTTTATTACAGATTATCATTAAACGATGCTTATGAACGGAAAGTATACATTTTCAATTATTAAGCCAAATGCCGTAAGAACGGGTAAGACCGGACCAATACTGTCCATGATGAATGAAGGCGGATTTGAGATTTCTGCTATCAAAATGGTGCAGATGACATTACTCCAGGCCGAAACATTTTATGAAGTTCACAAAGGAAAACCTTTTTATGAGGACCTTGTCGAGTACATGACCAGCGGACCTGTTGTGGTATTGATTCTTAAACACGAAAATGCAGTTGAGGAATTCCGTAAACTGATAGGGGCTACCGACCCGGATAAAGCAGAGCCAGGAACTATCAGGAAAACTTTTGCAGTATCAGTAAAGATGAATGCCGTGCATGGTTCAGACAATGATGAAAACGCTGTGCGTGAAGCTAATTTCTTCTTTTCGGATATTGAAAGATTCAGATAAATCCATGACATCATATACTACCCTCGGTCCTGCGGGGAAAAAAGAGCTGGAAAAATACTCATCAGCCTTTACACTCTCGGACATGGAGATTTTTATTTTCCCTGAACTGTTTTATCCCCTTGTTCTGGCAAATATTATGTCACCAGTTATCTGGAAATGGCGCGATGATCCATGGTTTAAGGATATAGAGAAAAAGAGCTTTACTTATAAAGTCAACAGAATAAAACAATTTATTATTCAGAATTATGTTTTCAATCTGGATCTTTCAACCTGGGGACTGACAACAAAGACCAGGGAAATAGCCCGATTCAGTGAATTCTTTGACGTGGAGGTACTGAGGCACTCAAATGCGCTTTTCGGCTATGAAGGGGATAAGTATTATTTTGACATTGATATCAGGAAGCACTTCGGGCTTGACAAGTACACCACCGATGTGATACCATACTGGAAGACTGAAACTGTGGAAGCAATGACAGCTTTCAGGTTCAAGGAGAATTTTTCGACGGGTGCAGGTGAATGTGTTTCGCTATCATCACTTTACGCCGCAGCAATGTTTATTGTCGGAAGAGTCCCCCTTGAAAAGATATTTCTTATCGCTACGCCTCTCCATTCCCAAAACTTCATAATTGAGAAAGAAGGCCTGATCACTAACAACAGGAGAATTGTCACCAGGAACATGTGGTACAATGGCACATCACTCTCTGAGAAGGCAAGACGGGCGCTGGAAAATGAACGTGTGACAATTGTTTCGCATATATCGGGATATATCCATACTCTTTACGAAGAGGCAACCATAAACAAGGATGCCTACAATCATTTTTCATCAAAACTCAGGGAATTTCTAACCACGCCTGTCACTGATCTTGTATTCATAAATTTCCTCCGTTTCAAATCAAAATACAAAACCCTTTTCCAGTATATGTGCGATTGTTCGGGCAAAAAGCGGTACATAACCCTTGAAAAGATGTTCGAATATGAACATACTAGCAAATATAATGTATCATGGGAAACCAGAGCTCAGCTGGTCAATGAGATAGAAGGTGATGAATTTAACCTGAGCCCTATTCCGGGTAAGATCATGCTGAATGACATTGAAGATATATTCACAGACAGAAAGGAGAAAAACCTCGATGAGTTCAGGACAGAGCTCATGAAATCATCCGGTGACATTAACAAAAACATTCTTGAGGAGATGTTAAATGATCTCCATAATTTTACATTTACTGATCCTGATATTCCCGGCACAAATAAAGTATTCCTCAACCCTCCTATGCCTGCTTTTTTAGCTGACATGAGCCGCGAAAAAATTACCGAAACAATAACAGATCTGGCTGAAAAATCAGAAACTGCCCTGCTGGCGATGTATGTTTACAGGCAGATGGACCATATTGACTGGATTCCGTTTGTTAAGGCATCAATTGAGAGGAATCCTGTTTGTTTTACGGATTTGGACGGCCGGTCAGTAACGGAAGTTTATCAAATTGTTTCAAGTCTTTCTGATGAATCAATTTACGACGGAAACAGGCTTGCACTTCCTGACGAAGTGTGGAATTTCAAGCGGGGCGACGGCATTGAAAAATCTTTCCTGCTTGCTGACTTTATAATACAGAAAAATCCTGAAGCATCGCTTGTAATTGAAATTGTGAAAGAAAAGGTTATTTTGAAATACGAAAATGAGGATTACCTCTTTTCATCCTCAAAATCATTCAGGAAATCTGTAACAATATCTGGCAACAGTTACATTGTCAGCGATCTATCGTAGAACAATATCCTTTATTACTTCCTGTCCCGACCTGGCATTCAGTTTTTCCCTGAGAGCCTCTTTCAGCATCATAAGTTCGTTCCTTGCAACGGAGGAATTAAGGTAAACATAAAGTACATGATCCTTGATAAATACCCTTGATGTCCTTGTTGAAATAGCCTTTCCGACAATCTCTTCCCATGAGTTGATAAGATTTACTTCTAAAAGCTTCCCTTCCAGGTTCATCTCCTTAATATAATCTTTCATGGCTTCAGCGAGTGATATGGTCCTGCTTCTTCTCATACTCTTTAATTGCCATTTTGTATTATCTCATCTATGCCGGCTTCTCCAATCCTGAACAGTTTATAATCGGTGTCCAGGGCCATAAGGATGTCATGAAGCCGGTCCTGATGTGTATCAGTTATAAAGATCTGCCCGAAACGATGATTGCCCACAAGTCGTATTATCTGTGCAACTCTTTCAGCATCGAATTTGTCAAATATATCATCCAGCAGCAATATGGGAGGAAATCCTGCTCTCCTTTTTATATAGTCGAATTTGGCCAGCTTGAGCGCGACCAGATATGATTTCTGCTGCCCCTGCGAACCCAGAGACCTCACAGGGTAGCCATCCATTTCGAATAGAAGGTCATCCTTATGAATTCCTACTGTGGTATACTCCAGAGATCTGTCTTTGTTTTTAGCATCTTTGAGGATCCCGGTAAAATCTCCCCCGCTGAGATGTGACCTGTACCTGAGGTTGACCTTCTCTTTCTCGTTTGAGACCATTGAATAATACTCCCTGAAAACCGGTATCAGTTCGTTTATAAGAATGTCCCTCTCTGAATAAACAAATATACCATACCTGATAAGCTGGGCATCCCATACTGAAAGCATCTCGTCATCAAAACTGTTCGAAGTGCTGAAATCCCTGAGCAACTTGTTCCTCTGCTGCAATGCCTTGTTATAATTCAGGGCTGAATCGAGATATTCAGCATTATACTGACTTATGATCTTATTCATGAATTTCCTTCTCTCCTCACTGCCTTCGCTTATGAGGGCATTATCAGCCGGAGAGATCATTACTACCGGATATCTGCCAACATGATCCGACAACCTTCCGTACTCCTTCCCGTTTCGTTTCAACATCTTTTGCTTCTGCCTGTGGAAGGAACAGAAAATATTATCTTCTTCACCATCCTTGACAAATAATCCCTGAATTATGAAAAAATCCTCATCGTGCCTGATACTTGCACTGTCAATACTATTAAAGAAGCTTTTGGTCAATGAGAGATAATGGATTGCATCCAGAATATTTGTTTTGCCTACTCCATTATTGCCGACAATACAATTAATCTTTGGAGAGAACTCAAGATCAGCCTGAGTGTAGTTCTTGAAATTAGTCAGAGAGAGTTTTTTTAGGTGCATGTTGAGGTTCGCGGTTCGGGGTTTGAGGTATGAGGTATGAATACAACCATTTGCACTGCTAAGTTAGGAAAAAAGAAACTGTTAACATAATTATGACATTAAGCAATTGTTATTCAATATTTTAGACCTTCATATCTTTATTTCCATTTTTTTGGCTATTTATTTCAAAATTACTTTAAAAGCACTACTTTTGCGGAGTTAATTTTTTAAGTGTTTTAAGCATAAACTGTTATGGCAAAAAGTAATAAAGAGGATAATCCGCAGGGAATGAAGAATGTTGAGGAAACATTATCCAAAACAGAACAATTCCTGGAACAGAACTATAAACCTTTGTTAATCGGACTGGCTGCTGTGGTTGTTCTGGTTGGATTATTCTGGCTCGCTAAATTATATCTTACAAATAGAAATGATGAAGCGCAGTCACAGATGTACCAGGCACAGAAATATCTTGAACTCGATTCCATAAACCTTGCACTTAACGGTGATGGAAATTACCTCGGATTTCTCGATATAGCGAAGGAATATAAATTTACGAAGGCAGGTAACCTTGCAAAATATGGTGCAGGGATCTGCAATCTCCACCTTGGAAACTACCAGGAAGCTATTGATTTTCTGGATAAATATTCTAAAAAGGATAAGGTCATCGGTTCGATAGCAATTGGTGCAACAGGCGATGCTTATGTGGAACTCGGTGACACCGATAAGGGAATAGCAAAATACCTGGAAGCCGCAGAATTCGCAGGGAATTCCTTCAATACTCCTCTTTTCTTCATGAAGGCAGCAGAGCTCTATGAAATTAACGGTAAATATGCTGATGCACTGAAATTATACGAGAAGATCAAGGAAGAATATCCTGCAAGCACTGAGGGTTCTTCAATTGACAAGTACATTGCAAGGGCAAAACTGCTTTCAAAATAAATGAGCACTGTTGATCTGTCGGATTATGATCCGGCATCGGTTCCTGATGCCGGGAAAATGAGATTCGGAATAGTTGTCTCTGACTGGAACCATGATATTACACAAGCTTTGCTGGAAGGAGCCACAAAAACACTTAAAAAGAACGGTGCAACCGACAATAACATCGTGATAAAGCATGTACCGGGAAGTTTTGAGCTCACATTGGGGGCCCAGTTTTTTGCAGAATATGATGATCTTGACGCAATTATCTGCCTGGGCTGCATAATTCAGGGAGAAACCCCTCATTTCAGCTATATCTGTCAGAGTGTTACTTATGGAATAACCAAGCTTAATCTCGAATATAATATACCTTTCATATTTGGTGTACTTACTACACTTAATTATGAACAAGCCCGGGACAGGGCTGGAGGCAAGCACGGGAACAAGGGCGATGAGGCAGCCATTACTGCTATTAAAATGGCAGCCCTTCAGTTTGAAATGGAATAAATTCTTCCGGCAGATTTATCTCTGACACAATCGCTTATATGGACAATACACGCATTTATTGGTATTCTTCGTCATTCTGAAAGGCTCTTCAGAATTAAAAATCGAGGTAATCACTCCCCTCAATCCATCTAAAAAAGATCCTCTTACTGATTTGTAATCATCCAGCACAATTTCATTGCTTTTATCTTCCTTTATTATAAGAAAATCGGAGGTTTTATCAGCTGTTAATTCCTTTACCCTGTATATAGATGGTCGTACACTAATATCCTTAGATTCAGCCATGTATGCTTCACAGTATAACAATGTCTGAAGCCACCCGTCAAAGTCCTTTTTACGGTCATCAACAAATAAATCTTCTATTGAGCTTATTTTCTGAGCTGATTCACCTGTTTTGTAATCAACTATTCTCATTTTGCCCTTCAGGCGGTCTATACGGTCTATGTTGCCACCAGTCCTTATTTCAATATTTTCCCCTTTTGATTGAAAGGGAAGCATGAATCTGCAGGATTTTTCAAGTCCGGTAATGGTGAAAGGGGCAAATGCTCTGTCAGCTGTCAGAATCTTCTGAAGGTAAATGAAGAGTATATCCTTTATTATAACATCATTGCCAGTGAGCGGCCTCATGATATCTGAGCTGTAATTCTCAGCTATTGCGAGATCGATTGAATCCTGAAGATGACTTTTATCCTTAATAAGGGTATCAATATATTCGGCAGACAATTCAATGTTTAAGTGATCGTTGTAAATGTTTTTCATTATCCTGTGCAGGATCTGCCCAAAGATGGCATGGTCAATTTCAGGGGATATGACTTCAGGTTCCTTTAACCCATTGACATACCTGTAGTAGAACTTCATCCTGCAGTTCAGCCAGGTATTTATCGCGGTTGGCGACAAAACAGCATCTCCATTTTCATAAACATATAGTGATAGCAGTCTTTTTATGTGTAACTGACTCTTTTCAACTTCTGTTCCTATAGAAGCAGGGGTCCTGATGTCAAAACTTAAATTCAGGACAGAGGGCTTTATTATCTGTTCATATTTAAGCTGGGTGAGAAACCTGCTCATCTCCCCCGTTCTTAACCCTGTTGAGTCTGAATTGTAAATGAATGTCACATTTTCCGCCCTGTGAAGAAGCCGGAAAAAATGATATGCATAAATTGATTCCTGGTGATTTATGACCGGAAGACCAAAAGCCTCCCTGATACTGAATGGAATAAAAGAAGATCCTGAACTGACTGAGGGAAGTATACCTTCATTGACCGAGAGCAATATGATATTTCTGAAATCAAGTGCCCGCGTTTCCAGAAAGCCCATTATCTGAACTCCGGATAAGGGTTCTCCGGTAAACGGGACCGACTGGTTCCTCAGGATTTTATCAAGGATTCTAATATATGTCTCATTCCTGAAACTTATGTCGGGTGAGCTTACTATTGTCTCCAGACGGTTCAGGGATTTCATAACTGAATAAATAAACTCATTTATCAGTTTCTTTTGCATGGCCTGGTCGGGGGAAGCTTCTGTATCGTTTCCAACTCCCGTTGGTATAATTGACAGGATTTCCCTTAAATATTCCGACAGGTGCTCCGGATCACCCGGTTTACTAAAGATTATTTTGAGGATCGCTGACCTCCACAGAAAATCAGACGGTATCCTGATCAGGTTATATTCAGTTATTTCATTAATAATCTGTTCTTTATCTTTATCAATTAAATTGCAGATAAGCTGATGCCTGAGTATTTCAATGACCTCCTGATAACCGAAAAAGGTTTTGCCATTCTCAATCGATGAATGGCGCTGAAGGTTGAGAAGATGCCTGATCAGGCTGTAAACACCCGTCATTTTCAGCGGATATCCCATCGTAATATTAATATCCCCAATATTCCCCGGAAGACTTGAAAGCATAGGTACTATAAGATTCTCATCAGCAAGGATAACAGCAGTATGATGAGCATCTTCACCGGTTAGTCCCTGCAAGTTACCAAGAAGGTCAGGGATCAGTTTTACCTGTGCAATATCAGAAGTTGTTTCAATGATCTTCCTGGAAATGTTTTCATCCCGTACGGTTAGAAGTGTATCATAATTCCAGTCATCGGGCATATCGTTCCCAAATACCTTGAGATTCCTGGTCATGAACATACCCGCCGAATTAAGTTTACCAGCCTTTATATAGGAGTTGTCATAATCCCAGAAAAAGTCCGCTCTGCCTTCATCCCTGAGTTTTTTCATTACAGTCAGTTCGCATTTATTCAGCGCATTGAAGCCGATGAAATGCACCTTTTCCCATTTTATTTCAGGCTGATTGCCAATCAAATACTTTTCAGCGATCTCCCTTAATAACATTCCTTCATAAGCAAGCTTCCGGGAATTCAGATTACTTTTAAATCCGGAGTAAAGATCATTCAGAATTGACCAGATTGATATAAATCCTGTCTTTTCTGGTGACTGCTTTTCAGGTTCAAAATTTTTCCAGAACCTTTTAATTATTTCAGCCTGCTCCTGGTCGATATCTCCGAACTGATAATCTATATTTTTGAAATCATGAACATTACGAAACAGAACTGAGGCATTGGCCATGTATTTGTCGATATCGTCGAAATCATTTAAGAGCAAATCGCCCCAGAAATAGAACTCATCAAAGCTCTCTGCGTTTCTGTTAAGTTCCCGGTACACTTTGTAGAGCTCGAACAAAAGAATTTCATTATCGGCCACATCGAGTTCAGAGAATGAACCGAAGAATTCATTAATTGTTAAAATTGAAGGACTCCAGACCGGCTTATCAAGCAAGGCAGAATAGTATTTCAGGAAAAAAAGCCCGGCTCTCCTGCTTGGAAACACAAGACAATGGTCCCTTATGTCACCGCCATTCTGCTCAAACAGATGTTTTGCTATACGTTCCAGGAAATAAACCATGAGTTGCTATGTTAATATTGCTGGCGCGGATCTGTGATCCGTGCCTATTATAGTTTTACCCACCCCTCACCCCTCCAGGGAGGGGATCATAGAGCCTGCCCTGCCAGGTATCAAGCTCTTCCAGCCTTTTTTCAATTAATCCGACTATCTGGTCTGTCCTCTTCTTACCCCAAACTGTTCTGGTGAGATACCGCGGTGGAGCCTCCCCTGAAAATCTTTCTATTACGATAGACGGATTAAGCCTCTCCAAAAATTTAATTATGAAATCGAGATAATCGTCCCATGTAAAAATTATAAAGTCCGAAGGATTGCTATTATATTCCTCTTCCATTCTTGTTCCTTTGATGATCTGCAACTGGTGGAACTTTACACTTTTCAGGGGCAATTCAGAAATTATCTCTGCCTGATCAAGCATCTCTTCCCGGGACTCGCCTGGAAGTCCGAAGATGAAATGTGCTCCTGTATTGAGACCCCTCAGAGCAGATTCCTGAAGCGCATTAACCGCGTCACTAAAGGTGTGTCCACGGTTAATTCTGATAAGTGTCTTGTCATAACACGATTCAATACCGAATTCCAAAAGCAAAATGCATCTCTCCGAAAGCTCCTTCAGGAGATCCAGTATTTCGCTGTTAATGCAATCAGGTCTTGTTCCAATAACAAGCCCCTTAATATTGCTGTGCTTTAGAGCCTCATTATACAGATCGGATAGAGTATCCAGGGAAGCATATGTATTTGAATATGCCTGGAAATAAGCCAGGTACGATCCGGTCCTCCTATACCTCTTCCTGTGAAATTCAATTCCTTCGTCAATCTGTTCCGTAACTGATTTCGAAGGAATGCAATAAGAGGGACTGAATGCTTTGTTGTTACAGTAAGTACAGCCTCCTGAACCTTTTGAACCATCCCTGTTGGGACAGGTAAATCCGGCATCAATTGACACCTTTTGCATCCTTTCGCCGTAAGATTTTCTGAAATAATCGGAAAAGGCATTAAACCTGCGTTCATGTCCCCATGCGTAACCTGCAGTTATTTTCTTTTCTCCTTCCATTCAGGCTGTAACTATTTTATCATCATCCACGTACCACAGATATGCTTCTGAAACGTTATAACCCATTCCTGCCAGAATCTTCCTGTACTGCCTGATCTGATTCAGGTGGCCCTGGCTTTCTTCCCCGAACTTGAAATCAATAATTGAAGTCTTTCCCTCCTTAATAATAATCCTGTCAGGACGCCTGGTCGTGGAATCAGGCATCAGTACCGATGCTTCATTCAGAACTTCATTTCCTTTATCAAACCAATCTCTTGCAACCGGTTGGTTAATAAGACTTTTGATTCTCTCCTTGATAAGGTTTCCGTCCGATTCATTGAGTACTCCTTCGATGACCTTCTTTCTTACTGCTGACGTCACATCATCGGAAGTTATAATTTCACTAAATATTTCATGCATCATCTTGCCATAGTTTATTTTCCCGCGGGCACCCGATTTATCAGCATCGAAATAGTCTTCCCAGTGTAGCTTGAGCTTAAGTGAGCCTTTATTGTCATTTACAGGATAATTATCCATTCTTAATCCACTGCGATTTACCATCTCATTATTAAAGCCCTGCAGAAAGCCCAGCTCAAAGACCAGGGTCAGCGGATCAAAATGATTGTGAAGAAAAGTATCTGAGCCGTCAGGATGCTTGCCTTTGAAAACAATTGCATCTCTGATTACCGATGCTATCCTGTTCTCTGAACGGGGCTGGGCTGGAGCAAACCCAAATATCGCATTTACAGCTCGTGTAAAAGCAACATACAACAGGTTAATGTTGTCAAGATAGGCTGAGTATTTTTCTTCCAGATACTGGTCAGCAAAAATCGTTTCAGCAAGTTCACCCTTGTACCTTACCGGGATGATACCCAATTTATTGAAAGGCTGATGATCCGGAGTGGCCCAAAGAATATTTGTATGAAATATTTTATGGTCGAGGTTCCACGACAGAAATGGCAAAATAACAATCCCAAATTCAAGCCCCTTTGATTTATGAATTGTCAGGACCTTCATTGAATCCTGTTGTTCAGGCACAGAAATAGACTTTTTGATTCCTTCCGAGCCCCACCACTCAAGAAATGAAGATATTCCCGGATTCCTGACCGATGACTGGTTAATAACTATATCCTGGAAACTGTTCAGAAATGCCACATTATAAGAATAGTTACCAAGTCCGAAGAATCCTATTGTCTTTTCAGTAATATCCCATAATGTAAGATATCTGATGCTGCTAAGGAATTCTCTAAAACCTTCAGGGAAAAAGCCAGCTGAAAATTCAATAAGCTCATCCCCGATCAACGGAGTATCTCCGGCATTTTCCTTCCCTTTTGCCAGTAAGAAATACCTGAGCATAAGGGCTCTGGCAATCATATCTTCAGGATTGTCGAGTACTTTAATAACGGCGATAATAAAATTCACCGCCGGAGAATTAGCAAGGAGAAGTGATTCTCCTGATACAATATTGTAATTATACCTTTCTCTTTTTTCGGCTGCACATGAAACACCATAGTCTATTATCTCCCTCAATATCAGTGCACCCTCTCTATTATCTCTTACTAGAATCCCGATATCAGATGCCTTGAAACCTCTGTCCTGAATTAATTCGATGACTCCCGGGAGACGTTTTAGAATCTCCTCCTGCCAGGATGATTCCTCATTGTTTTCAACAAATTCAATCCTCACATAACCGTTCTCCTTTTTCCCGGGATCAATCTGAACAGCCTCAGAAAAGAGTTCACGGAAGGCAGTCACAGGTTTATTTTCTGACAATCCGGCATCTATCTGGTCAGGGATAATCGAAAAAAGTGAATTATTGAACCTGATAATATCGGAACAGCTTCTGTAATTGGTATTTAGTGGTCTGGAAATGTAGCGAACGTTATCAACCTCTTTTTTAAGATCGCGAAGGGTCCTCCAGTCACTGTTCCGCCATCGGTAAATTGACTGTTTGATATCGCCAACCACAAGGTTTTCAAATCCCTGGGCCATGCTGTTATCAATCAGCTGCCTGAAGTTCTTCCATTGGATGACAGATGTATCCTGAAATTCATCTATCATATAATTTTCGTAGGTATTGCCAACTTTTTCGTAGATAAAGGGTGTCTGGTCTTTTTCAGTTATCATGTAAATCAACTCTCCTGCATCTGATAAAAGAAAGATGTTTTCATCCCTTGTAATTTGATAAACATGGCTGAGAACATCTGATAATATTCCCAGAATATAAATATATGACAGTATAACATTAGCCGTTTTATAAAAGACTATATTCTCATCATAGTAATTAACAACCGCTCTCACCGATTCTTCGAGGCCCTCCCTTATTGCTTCTGCCAGGGGAGCGGCAGGTGCACCTGAAGACCATCGCGGAGGATTTCCCAGTGCAGCCCTGACATATATATTGGGGACCCTGATTTCCCCTTGAGCAACCGACCGTATATAGTTGGCAACCCCTTTCCCCTTCTGGAAAAACATATCATCAGAAAGATTATACAAGTCAATAATCCCCATGGATTTCAAACCAAGTTCCCTTATGCCCCAGGTGAAGGATGAAGTGATCGATTTCATCTCTTTTATATAGGATTTCAGAAGCTCTTTGTCCTGAAGTTTTTGTTTTTCCTCCTGTGAGAGCAGTTTGAATTTTTCATTAAAAAGTTCACCGGCCAGTCCCGTTATACTTTTCCTGAGGTCCCAGGTTTTTCCTTCCTCGATATTTGCGCTGGCGAAGTCCAAAAGCCAGTTTTTTATTGTTAAGTCGGTAGCTGCCGAGGCAATCATTCTTTCAACAGCAATGGCAAGGATGGTTGTATGGTCAATTTCAATATCGAAGCCTGAATGAAGACCTATATCTCGTGCAAATGCTCTAACAATTTTCTGATAGAAACTGTCGATAGTGCTTACCGAGAACCTTGAAAAATCATGCAGGATTGAATAGAGTATCTCTTTTGCTTCCCTCCGGAGAGTATCTTCAGATTTGGATGTCGACTTTATAAGATCATTGAGGTACTTTGAATTATCACCAACGGCCAGCTTATTAAGCTCATCAAGTATACGGCCTTTCATTTCGGCAGTAGCCTTGTGCGTAAAAGTGACAGCAAGGATTTTCCTGTAGTTTAGTTTCGATCTGAACAGTTTGTCAAGATAAATTCCGGCAAGCTGATGTGTTTTACCTGAGCCTGCTGAGGCACTATATATTGTTAATGTTCCGACACCCATAACCAGGTAAAGTTAGCCATTTTAATTAACTTTGCACTGTGAAAAAAAGGGTGGTAATAGGGTTATCAGGGGGAGTCGATTCCAGTGTAGCAGCCTGGCTACTTAAGGAAAACGGCTACGATGTAATTGGTCTGTTCATGAAAAACTGGCACGATACGACAGGCCTTCTCCAGAGCGACTGCCATTGGGAAGATGACATAATGTTTGCAGAAATGGTGGCCCGGAAACTTGATATCCCGTTTTATTCGGTGGATCTCAGCGCACCTTACAGAAAAAGGGTGGTCGATTACATGTTCTCAGAGTATGAAAAAGGTCGCACACCAAATCCTGATGTTCTTTGCAACAGGGAAATAAAATTCGACTCCTTTTCTGATGAAGCAAAAAAGTTTGGAGGCGAATTTGTGGCAACAGGTCATTATTGCCGAAAGGAGGTACTCGAAACTGCAGAAAAAAGAGTATACCGGCTTTTGTGCGGGAAAGATGATAACAAGGACCAGAGCTATTTTCTTTGCCAGCTCAGCCAGGAACAGCTTGAATATGCCCTTTTCCCCATAGGCAACCTGACAAAACCGGAGGTTCGCGCCGTGGCCGACAAACTTGGACTTGCAACAGCTCAAAGGAAAGACTCCCAGGGCATTTGCTTTGTAGGTAAGGTGCATCTGCCCACATTCCTGCAACAGAAGCTTGAAGCAAAAAAGGGTTCAGTGATTGAGATACCTTCTGATTTTAGCCACACGCGCTGGGAAGCAGGATTACCTGATAACAACATTGAGGATAAATACCTCATATCAGCATCGGAACCATATCAATTTACTTCAGGATCCGGAAGGGTCATCGGAGAACACAATGGGGCCCACTTCTTCACTATTGGGCAGAGAAAAGGAATTAATATTGGCGGCTTTAAGGAGCCATTGTTTGTGATTGGAAATGATATTAATGGCAACCTGTTGTATGTAGGTGAAGGTCAGTCACATCCTGGTCTGTACAGGAAAGGCCTCTTTATAAGGAGTGACGAGATCCACTGGATAAGGAAAGACCTTGAGATGAAAGAAGATGAAGTAAGGGAATACGAAGTCAGGATAAGATACCGTCAGCCACTGCAGAAAGTAAGACTATTCAGAAAGAAGAACGGCATCTACATAATATTCCAGAAACTGCAGCGAGGTATTGCTCCCGGGCAGTTTGCAGCATGGTATGACGGGGAGGAACTATTGGGATCAGGCGTAATAAACAGGTGAAGATTGCTTCCCACGCCCTGCGTGGTCGCAATGACGGTGGACCCAGGAAAATTCCCCCTTTGAAGGGGGCAGGGGGATGTAATTACAATGTAATTACATATAAAAATACAATTTATGACAACCGGTTTTTATAATCACCATATCCGAATTCTTTTATCAGCCTGAATTTATTATCCAGTGTCCAGATACCGATTGAAGGATGCCTTACACCATTGAAAGTGGTTGTCTTAACCATTGTGTAATGGATCATATCCAGAAAGATGATCCTGTCGCCGGGTTTAAGCTCATTTTCAAATGACCATTCTCCCATGAAATCACCGGAAAGACATGAATTACCTCCCAGTCTGTAGGTCGGCTTACCATGTACAGGATCAGTGGCACTGATAATTTTAGGCTTATACGGCATTTCGAGGCAATCGGGCATGTGAGCAGTAAAGGAAACATCAAGGATGGCAGTTCTAATACCCTTATTTTCGACAATATCCTCAACTGTTGAGACCAGTTCACCAGTTTCCCATGCATAAGCGCTCCCGGGTTCCAGTATTATATGGAGCCCTGTTCTTTCCCTGAATCTTTTTAAAATTTTTACGAGATGCTCTGTATCATACCCTTTTCTGGTCATAAGGTGACCTCCGCCCATATTGATCCATTTAAGTCTATGGAAGAACCTGCTGAATTTCAGCTCAACAACCTCAAGTACTTTCTCCAGCGCATAAGAATCCGATTCAAAAAGTACGTGAAAATGAAGTCCTTCAATTCCATCCGGTATTCCTTTTTTCAAAAGGTCATCTACAGTGATCCCCAGCCTCGAACCCGGTGAGCAGGGATTGTAAATATCATGTCCTATCTCAGAGTACTCAGGGTTGATCCTCAAGCCTGCAGATACCTTCCGGAGAAAATGTGAAAGAATAGTTGAGTACTTATGAAACTGAGCCAGTGAGTTGAAGGTCACATGTGAGCTGTATTTCAGAATTGACTCAAAATCAGCTGCTTTATATACCGGTGAATATGTATGAGCAGGAACACCAATTTCTTCAAAGCATAGTCTGGCTTCATCCGGAGAGCTTGCGGATGCTCCGTTAATATATTCTTTCAGGATCGGGAAGACACCCCACATTGCAAATCCCTTGAACGCAAGAATAATTTCGGTACCTGATTCTTCTGAAACCCGCTTTATCAGGGCAAGATTCCTGCGAAATCGCTCCTCCTCTATAACATAGCATGGGGACGGTATTCTGGAATAGTCTATTGGCAAAGTATTTTAATTATTATATTTTTTACCCACCCCTTGCCCCTCCCAGGAGGGGAGCCTGTTGTCTGTTACCTGACGCTTCCGCCTTTTAAAGTTCCAGATCCACATCGTGCAATTCAACCCAGGGGAGACCCAGCAGGTTCAGTTGTTCCATAAAGGGATCAGGATCAAATTCCTCCACATTAAAGACACCGGGCTTTTTCCATATTCCTTTAAGATACATCATTGTCCCTATAGCTGCCGGAACCCCTGTTGTATAGCTAACACCCTGTGCACCAGTTTCTTTGTAGGCTGATTCGTGACTGCAATTATTATATATATAATAGGTTCTTTCCTTTCCATTTTTAATTCCTTTTATGCGGCATCCGATCGATGTCAAACCTTTATAATTTTCCCCAAGTTCACCCGGATCGGGCAGAACTGCTTTAAGGAACTGGATCGGAATTATCTCGCGCCCGTTGAACATTATTGGCTCAATGCCTGCCATACCAATATTCTGAATTACCCGGAGATGGGTTAGATACTCCTGTCCGAAAGTCATCCAGAACCTGGCTCTTTTGAGAGTCGGGTAATTCTTTACAAGCGATTCCAGTTCTTCATGGTAAATAAGGTAAGACTCTTTAGGACCTATCTCAGGATAACTGAGTGGCTTATGAATTTCGTGAGGCTTGGTATAGATCCATTTACCATTTTCAAAGTACTTGCCTTTCTGTGTTACTTCCCTGATATTTATTTCAGGATTGAAATTTGTTGCAAAGGGTTTACCATGGTCTCCGGCATTGCAGTCGACTATATCAAGGTAATGCATCTCATCAAAATGGTGCTTTGAGGCATACGCTGTAAAGACTGAAGTTACACCCGGATCGAATCCGCAGCCAAGTATAGCTGTTATCCCCGTTTTCCTGTATCTTTCCTGGTAAGCCCACTGCCAGCTGTACTCATATTTGGCCTCCTCGAGAGGCTCATAATTAGCTGTATCGAGATAGGACACTCCTTCAGCCAGACATGCATCCATTATATGGAGGTCCTGATACGGAAGAGCCACATTTACAACTATGTCAGGTTTAAAGCTTCTTATAAGGCTTCTAAGCTCAGGTACTTTGTCGGCATCAATCTGTGCTGTTATAATACGGTCGGATCCGGTCCTTGCCGCGATCGCATCACATTTCGATCGTGTGCGGCTCGCATGCAGTATTTCGGTAAACACTTCCGGAAGTGAGGCCATTTTGCTGATCACTACCGATCCAACACCTCCTGCGCCTATAACCAATACTTTTCCCATAGCAAAAAAAGATAGATTTGTATTATCCAAATATAAGGCTTTTTGGGCAAGTAACGAGCAACCAGCAACCAGCAACAAGGAACTTGAAGTAATTTCTACTTATATTTGAGGTTAAATTTTTCAGGATCAAAACATGAAGCTGATCAACCCTTTGGTTATTCTGCGTATTTTAAGTACAATTCTTTTCATTGAGGCTTTGACATTCCTGCTTTGCTTACCGGCAGTACATATCTATAAAGAATCACCTTTCCCGTTTCTCTGGTCCTCACTAATTACATCTGCATTTTCTGCTATGCTTTACTTTATGTCAAGGAATGCCGATACCAGTAAATTCAGTAACAGGGATGGCTATCTGGCCGTTACATTGTCGTGGATTATATTTTCAATACTGGGTTCAATGCCTTATTTATTCAGTGGTACCATTAAATCGTTTATTGATGCCGTTTTTGAATCTACTTCCGGGTTTTCAACAACAGGTTCATCCATTTTGCAGGATGTTGAAATACTTCCTTATTCAATTCTTTTCTGGAGAAGCCTGACTCATTGGATTGGAGGTTTGGGGATCATTGTCCTGGTAGTAATTGTACTGCCTTCACTTAAAGTCAGTGGTTATCAGTTATTTAGCCTTGAATCATCATTAAAGGAAAAAATTCATCCCAAAACCAAGGCAATTGGATTCAGGATTATGCTTATTTATTTGACCCTGACATTGATGGAAATCATTTTATTGGCTAGCGGCGATATGGGATTATTCGATAGTATTTGTCATTCCTTCGGGTCAATAGCTACAGGGGGTTTTTCAACAAGGAACTCAAGCCTGATGTACTATTCATCATACAGCCAATATATTGTAATGATATTTATGTTTCTCGCAGGAACCAGTCAGGTTGTTTACTATTATATGGTAAAACTGAACTTCAGAAAAGTAAAGCATAACGAAGAACTGTGGTTCTATATTGGAGTTGTCGTTCTGGCAGGGGCCATAGCGACCAGTATTCTTCTTACAAACACTACCAAACCTCTGGAAGTAGCTTTCAGGGAAGGGTTTTTCCAGGTCGTATCGATCATTACATGCACTGGCTTTGCTTCAGCTGATTTCAATTTATGGCCGATGGCTGGTACTGTGCTTTTGTTTTTACTTATGTTTTCAGGAGGCAGCACAGGTTCAACAAGCGGAGGTATAAAAATGGCCCGTCATCTTGTTGTACTAAAAAACATCAGGGGTGTTTTTATAAAATTAAATCACCCTAACATGGTGACTTCAATGAAATTAAATGGTAAAACTATAAATGATGTGACCAATACTACTATAATTTCGTTTATCATTCTTTACATTTTTATATTCCTTACCGGAACAGTAATAATTGTTGCAACAGGATTAGATCCGGTATCAGCTTCTACTTCTGTTGCTACATGTATGGCAGGAATAGGGCCTGGATTAGGCACTGTGGGTCCGATGAGTAATTTTTCAGGTATCCCCGATATAAGTAAAGTAGTGCTAAGTCTGCTGATGATAATTGGCAGACTGGAGATAATTACTGTTTTTGTACTCTTTGGCAGATCATACTGGCGGCTATAGCTGGAGACTTTAAGCCTTTGATAAGAATTTCCTGACACTTTCAAGGTTCTCCGGGGTTCCGACATTAAACCAGTAACCATCATCACACCTGTAGGTATATATATTATGTGCGGCTGCCAATTCAAGGTAAAGAGAAACTACAGTATAGATTCCGTCCTTCATATATTTAAAAATCTCAGGCTCAATAATCTGGATTGACGAGAATCCAATTCTCGAAAGGTCTTCCTTCTCCTTCACTGCAAGTATTCTTTCTCCTGTCGCAATATTGCACCACCCCTTCAACACTCCATCTGAATTTACCAGCAGGAACCTGCTACCCTCGCGGTTTCTGACTGCAAGGGTAGCCAGTCCCCTGTTTTTCAAATGATAGTTATACAAAGAAGAGAGATCAAGGTCAGTAACGATGTCAGCATTGTAAACAAGAAAAGGATCACTGTCAAAAAAGTCTCTTGCTTTATATAAGCCACCGCCATTCTCCAAAAGAAGATCTCTTTCATCCGAGACAGTTATTTTAAATCCAAGCCGTTTAAGCCGTATTACCTCTTCTTCAACCATTCCGGCTAAATAGTGGACATTGACAATTATATCATCGAATCCGTACCGGGAACATGTTTCAGCAGCAACCTGTAGAAGGGTCTTCCCGTTAATATCTACGAGAACCTTTGGAATAGTCTCTGTAATTTTACCCAGCCTGGTGCCCTTCCCGGCCGACATGATCATTGCTTTCATAAACCCGAACTTAAAGATTCCTGCGTTCTGCCAGTCTCACAAATATCTGTGTATCAGGGATTGATTTTACCGTATTATATAATTCGGTAAGCTTGATATGCGATTCAGCCTGGTCAATTATCTGGTTCAGCAATCTTACCCCTGGAACTATGCTGTCGGTAAAAGTGGGCTTCTGCTCATACAAACCCCTGAATCCAAACGCTCCAAGAGCCTGCATCACTCTAATCATGCTGAATCCGGAATAATATCCACGAAATTTATGCCGGTCTTCTTTTGTGTCGCTGCAGAAATTTTCAATGTAATAGGCTAGCAATGATTCCCTGTCAGTTTCACTCATTGGAATTTTAGCATCATAAAGCATTGAAGCTACATCGTACTGGGGAGCGCCTTTTCTGCCTCCCTGGTAATCGATAAACCAAGGCTCTTCTCCTACAACCATTACATTGGCCGTTTGAAAGTCCCTGTAAAGAAAATAGTCCTGACCGGTTTCAAGAAGATAATCGGCCAGCAAATTGACATCCTGCTCAAGCCTGCGTTCATTGAATGATACGGCAAGAAGCTTAAGCAGCATGTACTTGAAATAATTCATATCCCACATCATCGACTGCCTGTCGAAGCTTCTGTGGGGATAACAAAGATCAAGGTCAAGACCATCAATACCCCGGGTCTGGAACAGAATAAGCTGGTCAAGTATTTTCCTGTAAAGGATCATTGTATTACTGTCAAAAGGAGCTATCACTGTTTTTTTATGGAGCCACGTGTACAAATTATCATCTCCAAGATCCTGAAGATAATAGACTGATTTTTCAGGGAGATAACCGAACAATTCAGGTACAGGGAGTGATTTGTTCCTGAAATGAACTGTAAAACCGATAAAAGCATCGTTTTCTTCGGGATTGGCATTAAATGCCCCGATAATGGTTTTGCTGCCGCCGTAGATCCGGTAATATCTCCTGTCGGAGCCGGACCGGGGCAAAGGAATCACATCTGTTTCAGCGTGCCCGAAGATCTCTTTATAACCTTCTGATATTATGCTAATTATTTCTAGATCTTCCATAACTTGTTCATTACTTTCGTCTTTCAATTTTTCCTTCTTACCACGGATTTACACGGAGTCGAACAGCCTGCCCCGATCCATCGGGGGAGTTTCACTGTTTCAACCTTCCGTCTTCGGTCTACAACCTTATCAGTACTTTCTTCTTATACAAAATTAATGCAATGAGCCAAATAAACAGCATTTGTATAATGGCAAACATGAGGCTTCCGTTCATATTTCCGGCAACAGGCACGCAGATCCTTTCATAGAGCCATGTATATAAACTGATTCCATTGCCATCATTTTGAATTTTTATCAACAACATCAATCTTGTCCAGACGCCGGCCATGAAATACGAAAAAAGAGCATTTGTTCCGAAAATAATGAAAAACAAACCCCATTTCTGGAATTTTATAACATCTGCCAGCCAGTAGATAATTGCCAGAACCATCATTGCTATGCCAGCGGTATAGAGAACATACGAGCTGGTCCAGAGAGCTTTGTTTATCGGGAAAAGCAGATTCCACAGAAGTCCGAGTCCGACAAGTGCGGCGCCGATGATCAGAGCTTTTAGAACAGTTTTTCCGCCTGCTGATTTTTTCCCGACAAGTTCTCCCGTATAGAACCCTATTATCACAGTGCAAATTGAAGGAATTGTACTAAACAATCCTTCAGGATCGAATGGTATCCCAAAACCTTTATACAAATGATTTGTTCCAAGAATCCATTTGTCGATCTTAAGAACCAGATTACCTTCAAGACTAAAGGGATCAGCCCCTCCGAAAAATGCAAGTATTGCCCAGTAAAGCAATAACAGAACAGCTGTAATTATCCATAAATAATCACGATTAATTGTCATGCATATCAATGCACCCAGGCCATAAGCAAGTGCAATTCTCTGAAGCACTCCCATGATCCTGAGTGTTGAATAATCCCTGACAAAATAAGGAAAGATATTAAGAAATAGTCCCAGAGCAAAAATTGAGGCTGTCCGTCTGGCAATCCGCAAGAAGGAGCTGCCATTCAGTTCATGTCCGTATTTTTTAAGTGAGAACCACATTGAAACACCAACAATGAAAAGAAAAAAAGGAAAAACAAGATCTGTAGGAGTGCATCCGTGCCATTTAGCATGACGGAGCGGCGCATAAACGTATTGCCAGCTTCCGGGAGTGTTCACGATGATCATGAACGCAATAGTCAATCCTCTGAAAATATCAAGTGAAACAAGCCGGCCACTATTTTTTTTCATATCACATATATGTAAAAAGGCATAAAAATAAGAATATGTGACATAACCCATGATTATATTTATGGTAAATTCAGCTTAATTTTATCGATTTTTGCTTTGAACTTGCATAATTAATACCTAACCCCATGAGAAACAGGATTTCCGTATTCATTAAGATAATATTGCTTATACAGGTTTTATACTTTCCAAGCGGATTGCAGGGTCAGACTGTTGAAACGGGGCTGGAGATGTTGATAAAGAGCAAATATGATATTCTAAAAGGAAAGAAAGTCGGCCTGATAACTAATCAAACAGGTGTCGACAGAGCCCTCCGGTCGAGTGTTGATCTTATTTTTAAAGCACCGGGGGTCAGGCTTACCAGTTTGTACGGGCCAGAACATGGAGTAAGAGGTGAATATACTGCCGGAGAGATTATCGGTTCCACAACCGATCCTTCGACGAATCTCAGAGTATACAGCTTATACGGCAGTACAAGAAAGCCCACCAGACAAATGCTTGAGGGGATTGATGTTCTTGTTTATGACATCCAGGACATTGGGTCACGTTCATATACATTCATAAGCACGCTTGGACTTGCGATGGAGGCAGCAGCAGAAAACAAAATTCCCTTTATTATTCTCGACAGGCCAAATCCTCTCGGAGGCATACGGATGGAGGGACCCCTTGTCGAAAAGGATTTCATCTCATTTGTAAGTCAGTATCCAATACCTTATATCCATGGTATGACAGTCGGAGAACTTGCATTGTTCCTGAACGGTGAAGGATTGCTTGAAAACGGAGTGAAATGCAATCTTAAAGTGATAAAAATGAGTGGATGGGAAAGAGATATGTGCTTCGAGGAGACCGGGTTGCCATGGGTACCATCATCACCACATATTCCTCAGGCTGCAACATGCCACTTTTACCCTGCTACAGGGATCATTGGAGAACTTTATGTTGCAAGCATAGGTGTTGGTTACACCCTGCCCTTTCAGACTTTTGCAGCAGAGTGGATCAATGCTGATTCCCTGGCACAAAACCTTAATGCTCTGGGTCTTCCCGGTCTGATTTTCCGGCCGGTCCATTATAAGCCCTATTACAGTGTTTCGCAGGGGAAAATGGTTCAGGGTGTTCAGATACACCTGACCGATAAAAACAGAGCTCCCTTATCGCTTATCCAGTTTTATATTCTCCAGGAGGCCCATAAATTGTGGCCCGGAAAAGATGTATTCAAATTGTGTGAAAAATCGCGGTTTGAAATGTTTGATAAGGTCTGTGGGACAGACAAAGTAAGGATAGGGTTCACTAAAAATTTCAGAGTAGACTCAATACTGGAATTATGGAATGGTTCTGTTCCGGCTTTCCGAAAGAGAGTTCAGCAATACTTATTGTACTGAAATATTTTACTTATCTGACCTCCCCTTCCATGCTCTTTTCAAGTTCACTTGCGTGCATTAGAAATTCATCCAACTTCATTTCCTTATGAAATATCATTCCATGAGTTGCACGGATCTTCGGGCTTTCGTTTTCATAGAAGTAATCTTTCCCAAGGATAAGCTGAACCCGTTTGAACTGTTCAACCCAGACATGCTGTGAAAGGTCGCTGAACGGCCCGTCAAGCTCATAGCTCGGAAATGAAGCATTGACCTGGCTGATATAACAGTCCTTAAATGACTTCTCCAAAACAGCCATTGAATTAAGCGAAACAGGTGTGAATACATTTACCTCCGACGGATGGAATCTGAACCAGACATTCCTGTAGCCTACAATCCTCAGTTTTGAAAGGTCCTCTTCCTGTTTCCATATTCTTAATGCCTGTGCCAATGCTTTCAGAACTTTATAATGAGTGTCCGGTCCCGATCCTTCCGGATCATATGCCATACTTACAACAGTTGGCTGCACCTGCCTGAGCATTTCCAGTATTGGCTCGACATCACGTTTGGTGTTCGGCTGGGGTGTAAAAATGTCACCTGTATAAAAGCCAAGCCGCAGGTGCTGAATGTCCTGAACTTTAACCCCGTAATGAGCCCACACAAGCTCCTCCTCAAATTCGCGGATCATGCCTTTAAGCTTTTGAATATCGGGAGGATTTTTCTCACCACTATAGCTGGATTTCAATAATTCGATATTCGTCTCAATCTGGTTTGTCAGCTCCCTTCTGGATTTCAGATTGTACACATCGACCATCACCCTAATTATTCTATGGCAAACTCCCCTTAGCTTTCCCGGTTCATCCTTTGCTGCAATTTTATCGAGATAATGGCTTACATCCTTATCAAATTTGTACTTGTATCCCTTTTCAAAGAAATCGGGGTATTCTATCATCTTGACCTTATCCTGTTCAATATGATTCAGGGTTTCCTGCAGGAAATTCTGCAGCATATCGTTGGTAACAGCAGTGAAACCTGAAGTACAAACGGTAAATCGGAACCTGTTTGACGCTTCGCGGAGCGTTGGGATAATGCATGGGAAAATTCCGAGCATAATATCATCATGGTGAGGACCAGTATGCAGGAAGGTCTGGTTTTGTTCCCTGGCATTTCCCCTTACAATTTTCTGTTTTGTAGCTTCAATAACTTCTTTTACCCTGTCCATATTCAGATTTGGAATCAGACAGCAGTATTTATCATTTTTCAGGTCTTCAATTTCCAGCTTATGTGCATACTTATCGATCTTCTGACAGAGATCAAATACTGCTTTTTCCGTTTTCTCAAATGTCCATTCTCCTTCCCTGTAGTATTTTTCGATGCTGTCATGAAGGCGCACCGCTGCACCCTCGGTAAGGTAAAAACGTGCATTTTTCTGTCTCTGCAGGACTGTTGCCGGGTAGATATTATCCGATGGATTCTCCAATGCATTCCTTACCACCGGAGCCTTAGCTTCGCCGGCTGCAAAGATTATCGTCACACCATCCGAATTGTAAGTTATGGTACCAAGCCCAATGGTGATAACAAGCCTGTTCCTGGAAACCTCAATGCCACCCAGATCACCTGCTGATGCCGCCTGAGCCTCAAAGTTGGTTGCTGTAAGCCGGGTTGTAGAGTTATGATCGCTTCCGCGGGTATTGGAAGCTATTGAACCATCAGGACCCATCCCCCCCAGGAAAAATCCTATACCTCCCATTTCCCTTATCCGGTTCTCATAATTTGT
>CAZCQC010000210.1:0-3476 GCA_964500155.1 uncultured Rikenellaceae bacterium
ACTTCGCACCAGTCATGAAGATTTTTTGCATCAGGCGGTACCTTCCATCCGCTTTGCCACCTTACCGGAATTCCTTTATACCTGACCATCGACATGAAAAGTAAAGTCTGCATTCCGCAGTCTCCTCGCCTGTTCTGAACAACATATTCAGGTATGTTTGACATGATTGAATACTCCTGTGCTCCTGCCCATGGGATATTACCGGCAAACCACGAATAAATCTTTCTCACTGTTTCAGCAGGATTATCATCGGGTGATACAATGCTGTCAGCAAGATCCATTACTTTATCAGTGAAGCATATATGAGGAGGCTCTTCAGTGGTATATTTTCTGTAAAAAACGGAGCCCTTATTGTAAGTATTATCAGCATTATACTCCGGATTAAAATATTGGCCGCTTGACTCATAGCTGTATGACACATTAAAAACCAGGGGAACACCTTTTTCGGCCTTTGCCTCCATATAAACTGTCCTGTGGATGGCTGAATCCGGTGCTAAGATGAAATCTTTTGATGATATTGAAAGGAGCTTTACCTTTTGCTGGCGGAGGTGGTTCTCCTTCGGGTATGGAAGCCAGCACCTTACAGTCTCCCCTGCCGGTACTGCACCGGGATCTACTGTTAAAGTGTAATTTATTATCATGTTCACAGGAATTGCCGGTTCTGCATCCTTTCCGGAGGCTTTGATTATTTCCTGAGTATGGCTTTTCCTGGAAATAATCTCAGGATCGCGGGCTTCAATGCTGTCCCGCTGAACCCTTTGATTATGAAAGCTCATTATAAGATTTAGATTCGAAACAGCCCTGCTGAAATATCTCTTTTCCCCGTTTATCATTTTCCATTCCAGCCAGTTCCGATTTTCCCAGTTAGCTTTTTCTTCGAGGGTAAATGTTCCGATTTTTTCCTTCAGTTGCAGTTCAATCTCGCTCTCAGTGAACGGAAAATCCAATTCAATCCTTTCAGCTATTTGTGCAAGCGAATCGGCTCTGCTGACAAGCTTTTCACTAACAGGTGTATGCCTGCAACCAATGAGCATCAATAATAACAAAACTGCGAATATTAATCCGTTGACTTTCATATTGAACAGTAATCAGGGTAAATATATAAAATTAGAAGTATTCTTATCTGCGAAAATCAGCGGTATCTGCGGGAAATTCTCTTTTTTCTCCCGCTGATTTCGCGGATTCGCGCAGATATATACTTCCGCAAAGAATTTCAATAATTATTAAACCAACGAATTTCTGTTCTCATAGATTTTGGTTATTGCATTTGCAATATCATCCATATCAGATTTGCTCCCCAATAACATATTCTGGTAAAAAGTGACTGCCTGGTCACAAAGCTTATCGTTACCGGGCAGCTGGTTTTCTTCGCGCCATTGCTTAAGCCTTGATTCCGGAAACAACCTCTTAAATCCCTTTGAATTAAGCTGTTCTTCAATCAGCCCATCCTTGTTCTGTCTGCCGTAACCGCTACTGCATGGAATTCCTTCAGCATTCAATGCTCTCAGGAACTTGTCGCGGGGAATATTGTTGAACTCCTCACTGATATATCTGAATGGATACATATGATAAACAGCACGTGTTGCGCCATCAGCCAGCCTGTAGGGAATTATTCCCGGGATCTCTTTCAGCTTTTTGTCCAGATAAAGAGCATTTGACAGGCGGATATCATTATCCCTTTCTATACGCTTCATCTGCGACATCAGGATCAGTGCCTGCGATTGCTGCATCCTGTAATTCATTCCATTATAAGGATTACCGGGAAGCCTTTTCATATTCCCATAAGGTCTGCCGCAGTTATGATACGCATGGCACCGGTCCATAATGTCCTCGTCATTGCCAAGAATGGCTCCTCCTTCACCTGAAGCAAGATGCTTCGAATTCTGGAAGCTGAAACAACCCAGATCCCCGAGTGAACCGACCCGTTTTCCACTGTATTCAGCGAGCCAGGCCTGGCAGGCATCTTCAATAACCTTAAGATTACGGGCTTTTGCAACTTTATTAATTCCGTCCATGTCGGCAGGCAATCCGTAAATATGCACAGGAACGATCGCAACAGTCCGGTCGGTGATCTTTGCTTCTATCTTTTTCGGATCGATCAGAAATGTCTCCGGGTCGGTGTCAACAAAAACAGGCAGAGCCTTGCTCTCAAAGATCACGTTGTAAGTTGCAATAAATGTGTATGGTGATACCAGGACTTCATCACCGGCATCCACCCCCAGCACATGGAGGGCAGTCATAAGGGCTGTTGTACCGCTTGCGGTGGCCAGGCACCGTTTTGCTCCCATAAGCCCGGCATATTTCTTTTCAAATTCCGCGACATATTCACCGCTGCCAGGCCACCAGCGGCCCGAACGGAACATTTCAACGATCCCGGGTTCCGCTGCCTGATCCCAGTATGGCCACTGGGGCCATGAACCGGGATGAATTTTCTCACCCCCGTTGACAGCCAGTTTTACTATCTGCCGGTTGTTATTTATCCCGAATGATCTGAAAGGAAATCCCAGAATTGTTCCCGCAAATCCTGCTGATGTAACAGCAATTGCCTGACGGCGTGTGAGTTTTCGTAATTTCATATTTTTGAAATTAAAGTGATTTTTTTTATCCCGATGCTTTCTTATTTCTTTTATGAAGTTAAATGTTTAATTTCAGATTTTATTAATATGAACAGACGAAAATTCATATTGCAAAGCGCAGTGATGACTTCAGGTTCACTGATAATCCGGGAAATTCCTGTTTTCAGTACTGAAACACAGAAAAAAACTGATTTGAACAATTCAGGTGATTTGTATGAGCTTTTCCGTAATCCTGACCTGACATATCATCCTTATGTCCGCTGGTGGTGGAACGGAAACAAGGTTGAGGCCAGGGAACTGGTTAGAGAGCTGAGGTTATTGAGAGATGCAGGTATCGGCGGAGTAGAGATTAATCCTGTGGAATTCCCAACACGTTATGATGGCGATGACCTTGGCAAGCCGTCGTTAAAATGGCTCAGCGACGAATGGATAGACATGCTGAAGGTTGTCTTTGATGAAGTAAAGGCCCTGGGGATGACCTGCGATCTGATAGTTGGCTCAGGCTGGCCTTTTGGTGCGGAATATCTGGAGGGAGAAGAACGAGCCCAGATAGCTGTTGTTGCAGTTAAAAAGATCAAAGGACCTATTGATTATGAGATATCAAAGTTTGAGATCTTCAGGGAGGCTGATCCGGCAATAAGCTCTCCATTCCCCGGAAGAACCATGGAACTGCTTTCACTGAATCTGGTTCCTGATCCTCTGACTGATCTTAAACAGATTGTTTCCATGAACAGGAATCTTGACAAAGAGGTTCAGAAAGTCTCTGTTCCTGATGGAAAGTTTGCTTTATATGCCCTTGTAAAGGTCAGTGGATTCATGCAGGTGATTAACGGAGCTCCGGGAGCCACCGGGCCGGTATTGAATCATTATAACATTTCATTTGTGAAACAATACCTTAAC